>JBAVHJ010000279.1:0-4111 GCA_049685715.1 Terriglobia bacterium
ACACCTCACACCCGGCCCCTGACACCTTGATGAGAATTCTTGATCAATCCTTTACCCACCTCCTAACTGCCTGACTTCGGCGCGGGTTAGCAACCGCCACTTCCCCACCGCAAGTTCGCCCAGTTGAAGGGCTCCGATCTGGACTCGAACCAATTTGAGAACGCGGTGTCCCAGTGCTTCGATCATCCGGCGAACCTGCCGATTCTTGCCTTCCATGAGGGTGATCTCGATCCAGGCATACTTGGCCGATTCACGAAGTCGCTCCACCCGACAGGGCAATGTCACTAACCCGGGTTCAATCTCGATTCCACGACGCAGTCGATCCAATTCCTCGTCGCTCAATAGCGCGTTCACTTTGACCATATACTTCTTGGCGACTTTTGATTGAGGATCCGTCAACAGATTTCCGACGTCCGTATCATTGGTGAGCAAAAGCAAACCCGAGGTATCCTTGTCAAGGCGCCCTACAGGAAATACCCACACACCGAGAGACTGCAAGTAATCGTAGACCGTCCTCCTTCCCTGCGGATCCCCGTGAGAAGTAACGACGTTGGCGGGCTTGTTCAACATCAGATAAACCTTCTTCGCATCGGAAATCTCTTGCCTGTTCAAAAGGATGCGATCATGGTTCAAATCGACCCATCGCCCCGGGTCGCGCTCTACCCGGGTGTTCACACGGACGCGACCCATCTGAATCCATCCTGCGGCCACGCTCCTTGAAGCAAGACCGTGACGGGAGAGAACTCGGTCCAGGGTCATTTGGGTTTTAACGGGGGAGGGCGCCCGGCTTTGCCCTGCAGAAATTCTTGTTTTCCGTGTTGTGGCTCTCTTCAAGGAGTTGACTGTCTTTGCGCGCTTAGTGTCTTCACAGGGCGCCCCTTTTTTGATCTCAAAGCGGCACACGTCCACTCTTTTATGGATGGGTTCACACTACTCCAGCCGAACGCTCACGCCCTCACCCTTTTCTGCACTCCGGATCGGGATCCGGATGAGAGCATAGGCAACACAGGCAAACACTAAAATGGACAGCCAGCCTCCGGCCATTCCGAACAGTCTGAGTTCATCGTGGCCGGTCACGATCCGGGTCACCGAGGGAAGTCCCACCAGGACCAGCCCGGAGAGAGCAACGCCCATCAGCGCCTCTCCCGCGATGAAGCCTGACGCCAGCAGGGTTCCGATATTCGCCAACGCCACCTGCCGATCTTCCGTCATCTTTCGTCGAGCAGCCACAGTCGTGGCCACCCAACGAATGATTCCTCCCACGAAGATGGCAAAGGTTGTTTCAAAGGGGAGATACATTCCCACCGCAATGAGCATGGGTGACGGCGCCTTGATTAAAATCAACATGAGGGCAAAGGCCATCCCCATGACCAAAAGTCCCCAGGGCATGTCTCCGCCGACAATCCCTTTGGCCAGTTGGGCCATTAAGCCGGCCTGCGGTGCTGGGAGCGCCTGGTCACCAATTCCAATGCCGCCCTTGGCAATGTTTCCTTCATGCAGGATGATCATAGGAAAGACCATGATGAAGCTGATGAAAGTGACGCTGATCATCTCAGCGACCTCCATCTTCCAGGGCGTCCCGCCTAGTAAGTGGCCGACGCGCAAATCCTGAATCAGGGATCCCCCGGCCGAAGCGGCACAGCACACCACCGCAGCGACCGCAAGAACCGCAGCGACGCCCGCAGGCCCGCGCTGCCCGATCGCCAGCATCAACAGCGCAGCGACTATCAGAGCGGAGAGAGTCAGCCCCGAGACCGGCTGGTTGCTGCCTCCGATGATGCCCACCAGATACCCCCCCACAGCCGTAAAGATGAAACCTGTCAAGACAAGCACCAAGGCTGATAACACAGCACCCCCGAGAGTATGCATGTAGCCGTAGTAAATGGCGACCATCGGGATTAGTAGAAGACCGATGCCTACGATGACCCACCGGAAGTTGAGGTCTTGTTCAAGACGGGAGGAGGAGGCCCCCGAACCACTTGACGCGTCGCGCTGTTTCCGGAAGGAATGAAGCAACCCTTTGGCCAGCGAGTTTCGCATCCCCCACAACGTGTTCACTGAGCCCACCAGCATAGCGCCGACAGCGATGGGGCGGACGATGTTGTACCACACCGAGTTGGCTTGATCGGCCAGGCTGACCGGCTGTCCTTGAAATGCAAGCCGCCGCGCCAGATCCGGGTCCACGAAGAGGACGAACGGGATCAGCACTAACCACGCTATGACACCCCCGGAAAAGTTGACGGCCGCCCATTTCGGTCCGATGATGTAACCCACCCCCATCAAAGCCGGCGAGGCCACCGGAGAGGACCAGGGAATTGCCCCTTGATGCGCCACATCGCCGATGGGAATTTTATTCACATTGAAATGGTGCACGACCGATTTGGGCAATTGAATGAAACCGGTGGTCACATCGCGAATCAGGGTAAAACCACTGGTGTTTTTCAAAATCTCAATAAGCGCTCCCAGACCCAACGCGGAGAATACATGCTTGGCTCCGCTGTCGGCCATCTGGCCCGCCTTGACGATTTCGACGCACGCTGCGCTTTCAGGAAACGGTAGGGACACATCCTCCACGAGGGTCCGGCGCAACAGGATAATGAACAAGACCCCCAACAGGCCTCCCACCAGCATGATGAGGGTGGAATCCCAGTAGCGAAACTTGGTCCAAAGTCGCTGACCGTTGACCTGGACGATCAAGAACGCGGGGATGGTGAAGATGGCTCCGGCGATCAGAGCTTCTCCCATGGCGGCAGCGGTTCGCGCGATATTTTGCTCCAGGATCGTCCCGCGGAAAAAAGGAAGACGAAAAGCCGCGGCCGCAATCACAGCCGCAGGAAAAATCGCAGAAATGGTCTGCCCCGCTTTCATGCCAAGGTAAGCATTGGCCGCACCTAAAAACACCGCCATCAGAATCCCCAGGACCACCGCGCGAATGGACAGTTCCGCCATGGATTCGTCCGCACTGACATAAGGCTTGAATGGAGACGTTGACTCCTGAACCCTCGAAAATTGAGCCATTAAGTTTTCCCTCGGAAGTTGAAAAAACGACCCACTGGATCAAGAACTTATCAATGGTGCCGGTGGCAACAATCGCAAAACACTCCTCCCGGGAGGCCGGTGAACAGACCGTCCGAACCCTCCACCTGAAAAGCATGAGCTGATTAGAGAGGTTATCCGGACCAGCCGATCCCCGGGCTTCGGGAACTATTTCCGATCCCCGGTCTCGGTTCCTGCTCTTCGCGGATCATGCGCTCAGGCCACTCGAGTTTCCTGCTCCTTGTATTGGAGTTGGTACAACCGGTAATAGATGCCTCGCTTTGCCAAAAGCTCCTGGTGATTTCCTATCTCCCGAATCTGTCCTTTATGCATGACGATAATCTGGTCGGCATTCTGAACCGTGGAGAGTCGATGCGCAATGACAACTGAAGTCCGCCCCTTCATCAAACGGGCCAATGCTTCACGGATCTTCAACTCGGTCTCCGTGTCCACGCTCGAAGTGGCCTCATCCAGGATCAGAATCCGGGGATCATGGGCCAGGGCCCTCGCGAAAGCCATCAGTTGCTTTTGGCCCACCGAAAGTGTGCTGCCGCGTTCCCGCACCTCTTCCTTGAAGCCGTTAGGCAGTTCGCGAATGAAATCGTAAAGGTTGACATCCACCGCGGCATTTTGAACCTGCTGTTCGTCAATCCATGGAGTTCCCAGCCGGATGTTACTCTCAAAGGTGCCCGAAAAAATGAAAACATCCTGTAAGACCACACCGTAGTGACGTCTCAACTCCCCCAATGCCAATTCACGGATATCAACGCCATCCAGCAGAATGGAGCCGCGATTCACGTCGTAAAACCGTTGGAGCAGACTGATCAAAGTGGTTTTCCCGGCTCCCGTATGCCCTACAATGGCGACCGATTTGCCCGGATCCACCCGGAACGAAACATCTTTCAGCACGTATTCCCCCGGGGCCGGGTCAGGCGTTTCGGAATACGTAAACCAGACGTTCCGGAATTCGATGGAGCCCCTGACGCCATGGATGGTTCGGGGCGTCTTGGGGGAGGAAATCGTGACCGGCGTATCGAGCAACTTGAAGATGCGCTCTGAACTCGCCATCGCCGAT
>JBAVHJ010000280.1:0-4021 GCA_049685715.1 Terriglobia bacterium
ATCGCAGGCCTGCGCCGAAACGGCCGCCCTGGAAGCGGCGTCGATGATGCACGGACAGATGTTTGGAAGAGTCGTTCTCGCAGGATTGATGTGTGTCAACCCAGGTCAACAGGCCCCGTGGGCCGAAGCCGCACGAAAGACTCTCATGCCGCTCGCGGAAGAGGCGATTGCGCTTCCGACGACGCTGCGCGATCATCGCTTTCAGCTCTACCAGCAGCTCATGCACGCCGCTGACGCGCGCGACGATAAGGCGACCCTGGCCCGATGGGGCGACCGCTGGCTTGACGAGCTCGAGGCGACGCGGCCCGCCAACGACGACGAGCGATCCGCACTCGATATCGCCCGCGTCGACGCAGCGTCTTTCCTGGGGGCAGCATCGCGTGTGCTGCCGGCCCTGATCGCCTCGGAACGAGCCATGCCGACAAACTACAACGCGTCACTACGGCTCGCCCAGATGGAGATCGATGCCAAACGATATGACGACGCCATCGCGGCGTGCGATCGCGGCCTGGTGCACGTCAGCGGTCCACTGGGCCGGACCTGGCTGTTTGAAACGAAGGCCGATGCGCTGACTGAGGTGGGGCGGCCCGCGGAAGCTCGCCGCGTCCTCGAAGAGGCATTACAGTCGGCGCAGGCGATTGGCGTCAAGCAAATGCGCGACCCACACATTGAAAAGATTTCAAACGCGATCAAAGAGTTGCCGAAGGACGCGAAGTAGAAAATGATCGGGGGCAACACATGACGGTCAGGAAAGCCGTTCGATGGATTCAGGTCCCCTTGACGACTGAACGACAGCCGGACAATTCTTGAGGGTCAAGTCTAAAGGAGCCGTTGCCGAAATCCTCAAACCGGCAGGCCGCCCGAATCGAAATTCGCGACAGCCCCGATTTTCAAAACGAGTCGTCGGCTTGCCCACGGTATTCTATCTCTCCGCCGTGATCATGTTGCGCAGGCGCCCTACGTCAATCTGCTCAGGAAATTGCAGTCCCGTTCCCCACCTCTCTGTCCTATATCCAGGTGCGACCCCATTTTATTTTTATATACTACTCGTATCGCAAGGCTTCCATGGGGTCCACTCGCGTGGCTCTTCGTGCGGGAAGCAATGCGGCGAGCAGCGATATCACAATCCCGGATGAGGCCGCGCCGAAGAACGCGACAAAGTCCGTCGGCTTGACACCGTAAAGGATGCTGGAAAGAATCCGGCTCACACCCAGGGCGGCCACAGATCCCAGCCCAACACCTATGAACGCCAGGTTCAACCCCTGTCTCAAGACCAGAACTACGACGTCACGCGGCTGTGCTCCCAGTGCCATGCGGATGCCAATCTCCCGTGTTCGCCGATTCACTAAATAGGAGACGATTCCATAGAGGCCCGCCATGGCCAGACCAATACCCAGCAAGCCCAACACCCCGAGCAGCAGAGCGACGATTCGATCGGTGTACAAGGCATATTGGACATGTTGCCGCAGTGTCAGAACCTGGGCAATCGGGACATTTCCATCCACGGCACGGCATTCGCGTAAAACGGCACTCATCATGCCCTCGGGATCGCCCGCTGTCTCCACGAACAACCACGCTTCGGACGAAAACATCTGCGAAAACGGAAAAAACAGATACGGCTGATCTGATTCGTGAATACCCAGATACTTGCCTCCCTCCACGACGCCAACCACCTGGAAATCCGCTTTCCCGATGTTGATCCATTTTCCGACCGGGCTTTCAGCGGGCCAGAACTGGCGGGCCATCGGTTCGTTGATGATCACGACCTTGGCGCCCCTGTCATTGTCAAAGGTGTTGAAATCCCGCCCCTGAAGGGTGCGTGTTCCCATGGTCTGAAAATAATTCAGTGCCACAATGTTGTACCGGATTCGGATGGCTTCTTCACCGGGCACGAGCGGGTAACCTGGAATCATCACACTCTTCTTTTCCCCACCTTCGCTGCCGCTCAACTGTGGCCGACGGGCAAAGCTGACCTGTTTCACTCCGGGAACCGTTCGAAGGCGGGCTGTCAACGATTCGAGAAGCGCCGCCGATTGACCCCGGTCATAACCGTAAAGCTCAGGAGGCGCCAACTCGAGCAGCAACATTTGTTTCTTGGAATCAAACCCGGGCGAGATTCGAAGCGTATAAAGCAGACTCCTCAGCAGCAGTCCGGCGCCCGCCATCAGCACCACCGACAACGCGATTTCAGCAATGACCAGAATGTTCTTCATGGTGAAGACTCGTCGCTCGGGACGAGGCGAATCCGAGCCCTTCAGCACCGGCGTGAGATCGCACCTTGAAGCCTGCAATGCGGGAACCAACCCAAAGATGAACGCGGTCAGCAACGAGACAAGCGCCGTGTATCCAAGGACCCGTCCATCCATCCTTATTTCTGAAACAAGCGGAAAAGGGAGGGGCGGGAGAAGGCTGGGGACGAGCTGGATCAACCAGAAGGCAACCAACAAGCTGAGGGCGCCTCCCAAGACTGCGAACACCAGGCTCTCAGTCATTAATTGACGGACGATCCGCCGGCGGGCTGCTCCCAAAGCCAAACGCACCGCCATTTCACGCCGCCGGACTTCGGTCTTCGCGATCATCAAATTTGCCACATTGGAGCACGAGATCAAAAGAACAAGCCCTACGATTGCCAAGACCAACGCCGCGGGAAGGAAAAACCGCTGCCGCCGCGTGTTCTCAGTGGTCAGCTCAAATTTCACCGCCTTGTTGGACTCCGGATACGCCATTGCGAAGCGACGGGCCAGGGTGTCCAGGTGCGTTCGGATCTCTGCCACCTTGACGCCGGTCTGCATCCGCGCCACCGCGGTGAACCGGCGATTCCCGCGCCCTTCGAAATCAGGACGTGAGTCGGTCATTTGAATCCAACCCGGCGGAGAGACCCACACGTCGGTCCCGACGAAATCCTGCAGCCCGCGAAATTCAGGCGGCGCCACGCCGATCACCGTCATCGGCTTGCCGCTCAGGCTGATGACCTTTCCCGCCACGCCCCGATCCCCCGCAAAGTGCCTCTGCCACAGGGAATAACTAATGACTACGGAGGTCTCTTCGTTCCGGCTCTCAGCCGGATCTGTGAAAAATGTTCGTCCCACGACGGGATTGACCCCAAGGAGGGAAAAGTAATTGGGAGACACGACGTCGATCAGAAGGCTCTCTCCCCTATCGTCAATCTTCAAAATCGCGCCCCGCTTTTCGAAGGCCGCCACACCGGCGAAGATCTGGTTCTGTTGATTCAGATCCTGGCATTCGAGATAAGAGAGCTCCTCCGGCCGTCCCTTGTCGTCTGAGGTTTCCACCCAAGCCAGTTGCGAAGGTTCCCGGACCGGCCAGGGGCGGAGGAACGCCGCGTCCACGATGCTGAAAATCGTCGTGTTCGCGCTGATGCCAAGAACGAGCGACAACAATGCCACTGCGGTCAGCGCGGGACTCTTCAAGAGCACTCTGACGCCGTACCGCAGGTCTTGAATCAAATCTGACATGAAAAGCCTCCAGAAAGAGGTTGAAAGGTGAGGCGACAGGACGGGGTGAAGCAAACCGTCCAACAAACAATTATACTGAGATTTTGGAAAAAAGTTCCTTCCAGGCGGGTCTGAAACGCCTTTCTCCGCAAACGATAGCCATTTCCTTGGGGTCCGTGGAAAAACCAGGGGCGATCTTCAGGACTCTGGCAGCTTTCAAAAATAAAACCCAAATCCCAATCCGCCTGCGGCGGACAAATTCCAAACAAAACCCAAACTCCAAAACCCAAACCGAAACGAAAGGGTCTGACCTTTACATTCCGTTCCTCAAATTTCTCTAAGAACAGGTGTCTGTCCCCATCATTTCCATCGTCCGGATAACCCGCGAGCCTTAACGGGTATGGACGGGCGACTCTGCCGAGCTGATTTCGATGCCATGCGGAAGCGAGCGGGCGGCAAACTGAACTCTCTTTTAAAGGCGCGGTTGAAAGCCGGCTCAGACTCGTAGCCCACTTCTAAAGCGATTTGCGCCACGCTGGTGCTGGTCGAGCTAAGCATCTGGGCGC
>JBAVHJ010000281.1:0-8944 GCA_049685715.1 Terriglobia bacterium
GGATTGCGGAATGCAGAGTGCACAAATAATGGAGGCAGGAGAGGAATGGCACTATGAACTTTCCCTGGAGGCGCTTTCGGAGAGACGAAGACTTGAAGAGAGAAATTCAAAGCCATCTGGAAATGGCGACGCGGGATCGTCTCGATCGAGGCGAGGCGGCCGACAAAGCGACTCACACCGTGCAGCGGGAGTTTGGCAATGTCGATCTGGTGCGCGAAGTGACGCGCGACCAGTGGGGCGGGCGATGGGTTGAGAACTTGTTTCAAGATATTCGCTACGGCGCGCGCATGCTGCGCAAGAATCCCAGCTTCACGGCCGTCGCGTTGCTGACGCTGGCGCTTGCAATCGGAGCCAACGCGGCCATTTTCAGCGTTGTGAATAGCGTGCTTCTTCAGCCGCTACCCCTCAGAGCGGCAAACCGTCTTGTGGTCATTTGGGTCAACAACCTTCAACAGGGCTGGTCCCGCGTGGGGCCGACGGGCTTGGATTACCTGGATTGGAAGGAGCAGAACAAGTCCTTCGAGGACTTGTTCCTTTTCGAGCACGGCACTGGCACGGTCACGGGCGCGGGAGAACCCGAGCAAGTGGCCGGCTTGCGCGTGACAACTAATTTCGGCGACTTCTTTGGCCTCCAGCCCGTTCTTGGCCGGACCTTCCGTCCGGATGAGTCCACAGCCCGCCACAACCTCGTCCTCCTCTCTTATGCATACTGGCAGCGCGGCTTTGGTTCAGATCCTGCTGTCATCGGAAGAGGGATGACCTTGAACGGCGAGTCGTACACCATCATCGGGGTGTTGCCAGCTGCGCTGGCTACTCTTCGTCCCGTCGACATTGTGGTCCCCTTTGATACCGACTGGGTGAAGCGGGCGGACTCCGACCTCGGAGTCTTTGGCCGTCTGAAACCTGGAGTAACCCTGAAGCAAGCTTCCGCAGAAATGAGTGCGATCTCGGAGCGAATCGGGCGGGAGCGGCCAAATCGCAAGGGATGGGGCACAGTCCTGGTTCCGATCGAAGTGGCCCGGGTAGAGTACATCCGCCCGGCATTGCTGCTGCTTCTGGGCGCAGTGGGTTTCGTGCTGCTCATTGCCTGCGTCAATATCGCCAACCTGATGTCGGCGCGGTCTATCGCGCGCCAGCGGGAGGTGGCGATCCGTAAGGTCTTGGGCGCCGGGCGCGTCCAGCTCGTCCGCCAGTTTCTGGCGGAAAGCACCTTGCTGGCACTCTTGGGGGGCGCCGCCGGCTTGCTTCTGGCTCTTTGGAGCACCGACTTGCTGATGAAAGTGGTGCCGTCCCGCATTCCCGTCCCCCATGCCGCAGACTCGGTCTTGTTACCCAAGGTTCACATGGACGGGACGGTGGTCGTTTTCACGGTGCTGGCTTCTTTGCTCACAGGGATCATCTTCGGGCTGATTCCCGCATTTCTGAGTTCCCGGTGGAATCTCAACGAAACGCTCAAGGAGGGAGGCAGGGGCACCCTCGCCGGCCCACGAGGCCATCGGACGCACGCCACACTGGTGATTGTCGAAGCTGCCCTGGCGTTCGTGCTGGTGATCGGAGCCGGTTTGATGATCAACAGCTTTTGGCACCTGCTGAGGGCCAACCCGGGTTTTAACCCCGAGCACCTGTTGACCCTGCGAATCAAACTCTCGATGGACGCAAAAGACTCGAAATACCGGGAGCCGCGGCAACGGGCTGCCACCTTTCAACGGTTCCTGGAGAATGTTGAAGCTCTCCCCGCAGTCCACTCGGCCGCGCTCACCGAGATCGTACCGCTGAGCGAGCAGGACCAGGACAGGTGGTTCTTCGTGATCAAAGAGGCGCCCCCGCCGCCCCCGGGCGAGCAATTCGCGGCGGATTTCAGGGACGTCAGCCCCAGCTATTTTGGAACGTTGGGCATTCCTCTGCTTCGGGGCCGAGCTTTCACCGACCATGACAATGCCGATGGCCCTCGGGTCGTAGCGATTGACGAGACGCTCGCTCGCCATTTTTTCCCCAACCAGGATCCCATTGGCCGGCATCTGCAAATTCCCGATGGGACCCGACCGGCGCGGGAAATCGTTGGCGTCGTCGGCGCGGTTCGCGATACTGGTTTCGACCAGGAACCACGTCCAACGATCTACTTTCCCTACCTGCAGAGTCCTGATCAGACCATGAGCATGGTGGTCCGGACGGATTCGAAGTCCGGAGGGATCTTGCCTGCCATCAAAAGCGCCATCTGGTCGGTGGACAAAGATCAACCCATCTTCGATGTCAAAACTATGGACGATATAGTGTCGGGCGTTGTCTCGGCCCAACGCCTCGCCTTTGTGCTGTTGGGGGTCTTCGCGCTTGTGGCCCTGGCGCTGGCGGCGGTGGGAATCTATGGCGTCACTTCTTACGCGGTCAGCCAGAGGACCCAGGAGATCGGCATCCGCATGGCTCTCGGGGCCGGGAGGTACGATGTGTTCCGGCTGGTCGTTGGACGTGGACTAGGGCTGACGTTGGCAGGCGTGGCGGTGGGCGCCATAGCAGCGTTGGTTCTCACGCGTTTCCTGTCGAGCATTCTTTACGCGGTCCGCCCCAACGATCCACTGACCTACCTCCTCGTGGCAATCGTTCTCAGTCTGGTGGCCGTGCTGGCCTGTTCCCTTCCGGCGCGCCGGGCGATGCGTGTCGACCCGATGGTGGCGTTGCGGTATGAATGAATCGATTGCGGAATGCGGATTGCGGATTGTGGAATTTGCGAATTCGGGTTGGGGAATGCGGATTGCGGAATGCAGGGTGCACAAATATGGAGGTAAGAGAGGAATGGCAATATGAACTTTCCCTGGAGGCGCTATCGGAAGGACGAAGATTTGAAGAGAGAAATTCAAAGCCATCTGGAAATGGCGACGCGGGATCGTCTCGATCGAGGCGAGGCGGCCGACAAAGCGACTCACACCGTGCACCGGGAGTTTGGCAACGTCGATCTGGTGCGCGAAGTGACCCGGCGGCAGTGGGGCGGGCGTTGGGTGGAGAATCTTTTTCAAGACCTTCGCTTCGGCTTGCGGATGCTTGGAAAAACCCCCGGCTTCACGGCGCTTGCGCTTTTGGTCCTGGCATTGGGGATCGGGGCCAATACCGCCATTTTTAGTGTCGTCAATGCGGTGTTGCTTCGTCCTCTGCCTTTTCGCAATCCCGGTCAGCTCTTCCTGGTTTGGCACGTGCCGCCCCAAAAGAGTTTCCCGGGAACCTCCACCTTTTCCGTTTCACCGGCCAACTATCTCGACTGGCAGAATCAGAATCATGTGTTCGAACGAATGGCGGCCCTGGGACTCAGGCGATTCAACCTGTCGGGGCGGGGAGAGCCGGAATCGGTGGCGGGTTCACACGTCGCGGCCGATTTCTTCACCCTTCTGGGCGTTCAACCCGGCCTTGGCCGAGCTTTTGTCTCCGAAGATGATCAGCCGGGGCACGGCAATGTGGTGGTGGTCAGCCATGCGTTCTGGCAGAGCCATTTCGCGGGAAACCCGAATTCCCTGGGGCAATCGCTTCGGCTCGACAATCAGAGCTATACGGTGATTGGCGTCATGCCGCCAAAGTTTGAATTTCCGTTCCAAACCCAGCTTTGGGTGCCCCTGGCGTGGTCTGACAAGGATCGCGCCGTCCGCGGGATTCATGACTACATCGTAATGGCCCGCCTGAAGGCAGGGGTGGATGTGAAGAAAGCGCAGGCGGAGATGGACACCATTTCGAACCGGCTGGCACAGCAATATCCTACCGACAATGCGGGATGGGGTGCGGTGGTCCTGCCCCTCCGGGATCAACTGGTGGGAGACGTCCGGCCGGCGCTGCTGGTGCTGCTGGGCGCCGTGGCATTTGTTCTGTTGATTGCATGCACCAACGTGGCCAATCTAACCTTGGCCAAGGCCCTGGGACGGCGGAAGGAGATCGCCATCCGCACGGCCCTAGGGGCCGGTCGCGGGCGCGTGCTGCGTCAAGTTCTCTCCGAGATGGTGTTGTTGTCGCTGCTGGGAGGGGCCCTTGCTCTTGCCCTCGCTCACTATGGAGTCGTGGCGATCGCCTCATTCCTGAGTGGCCAGTTGCCTCTCTCTGTGGAAATCGGCCTGGACGGCTGGGTGCTTGCCTTCACCCTGGGGATTTCGATCCTGACCGGAATCATTGCGGGCGTGACGCCGGCCTGGCACCTGACGAAAACGAATCTGAATGATTCCCTGAAAGAAGGACTCGGAAGAACCGATATCGTCTCGGGCGGCAAGACGCGGGGCGTGCTCGTGGTCTCCCAGGTTGCACTGTCGCTGGTGCTCCTGATCGGAGCCGGGCTGATGATCCGCACGTTGTGGCTGCTCAAAAGCGTCAATCCGGGGTTCAACCCTCATAATGTTCTGACCGTGCCACTTGCGATCTCGGAAACGAAGTACTCGAAGGTGTCGCAGCAAACCGCTTTTTTCAATGCCGTTCTCGATCGCGTCCGGGGGTTGGCTGGCGTCGAAACCGCCGGACAAATTGACAACCTGCCGCTTCAGGGCGGCTCGATGCAGCCGGTCGCCGTCGAAGGCCAACCAGTGGTGCCGATGGCGAACCAGCCTGAGGTTGCCGTCCGCCTGATCACGCCGGGCTATTTGCGGGCCCTGCGGATTCCGCTCGTCGAGGGACGCGATTTCACGGACGCGGATAATGCTGGATCCCCACCGGTGCTTCTGGTCAGCGCCTCGTTCGCCAAACGTTTTTGGCCGCACCAGAACCCCATCGGGAAGCACATGACCCTTACCTTTCTTCCGGGGATCCTCCGAGAGGTGGTCGGGGTGGTCGGCGATGTGAAGCAGAATGGATTGGCCGATACCCGAGCCGTCGAAACCGTGTACCACCCCATGGCCCAAAACCCCGAAACGACACGTATGGTTCTTGCTGTGCGCACGAACTCGCGACCGACCAGTCTGCTCTCCGCAGTAAGCCGGGCAGTGCACGAGGTGGACCCGGATGAACCCATCGTCAACGTGGCTACCATGGACGATATTGTCGATCAGTCTCTCCTCCAGCAACGGCTCAGCATGTTCCTGCTCGCTTCTTTCGCTGGTTTGGCACTGGTGCTCGCGGCGATTGGCATCTACGGCGTCCAGTCCTATGCCGTGAGGCAACGTGTGCAGGAAATCGGCATACGCATGGCCCTCGGCGCGCAAGTGGGAGACGTATTTCGCCTGATCGTCGGACAGGGGCTGAAGCTTGCGGCTCTTGGAATTGGTATTGGGTTGGCCGCCGCTCTTGCGTTGACCCGCTTGATGAGAGGACTGCTTTTTGGCCTCACTGCCACCGATCCGGCGACCTTTGGCGCGGTTGCCTTCCTATTGATGGTCATTGCGGTGGTGGCCTGCTACCTCCCGGCACGTCGTGCCACACGTGTTGATCCGCTGGTGGCCCTGCGGTATGAGTGACTATCGAGAAGCGGGGAGCGACGAGAATGAAGTCAGAAATCAGAGGTCGGAAATCGGGGGATAGAGTGAAGCCGGAGGCCAGAAACCGGAAACCGGAAGAATGTGCCAAGCTGTAATATTCCAGGTTTCTAGTTCTCTGTTTCTGTCCACGCATCTCTTCTGACGTCCGACCTCTGAATTCGATTCCAGGGCTTAAGTGTTTTTGACTGCTTAAAAACGGAGGTGGAACCATGAACTTCACGTTCTGGCGTCGCGGACGACGAGATGAAGATCTCCGACAGGAACTTGAGGGCCATCTTCAAATGGCAATGAAAGACCGGACGGAGCGTGGAGAAAGTCCCGCACAGGCCAGGGATGCCGCGCATCGGGAGTTCGGCAATGTGGACCTGGTGCGTGGCGTCACGCGCGCGCAGTGGGGATGGGATTGGGTCGAATCCCTGTTTCAGGATATTCGTTACGGTGCTCGAATGTTACGCAAGAACCCCGGGTTCACGAGCGTTGCCGTCTTGACCTTGGCGTTGGGCATCGGGGCGAATACGGCAATCTTCAGCCTGGTGGACGCCTTTCTCCTGAAACTGCTTCCGGTGAAGGACCCAAAGCAACTGGTCGTGGTCAACCGTACTGACCCGGAAGGCGGAATAGAGAACGATTTTCCTCTTTCCACGTTCGAGCAATTTCGCGATCGGAGCCGTTCCTTTTCCGGCCTCTTCGCCCGCGACAACTCGCGAGTCAGTATCACCGTGAATGGCCACCCGGAATTGGTCTGGGGAGACTTCGTATCCGGGAGCTTTTTCGATGTGCTGGGGATTCACGCAATGCTTGGCCGCACTTTCACTCCGGACGATGACCAACACGGCATGAAACCGGTCACAGTGATTACACACGGCTTTTGGGTCCGCCGCTTCGGCCGTGACCCGTCGGTCATCGGAAAGACGATTTACCTGGGGAAAATTCCGTTCACGGTGATTGGGGTCACCCCTCAGAAATTTCATGGACTGGATCGAATGGATCAGGGGCTGGATATGATCCTCCCGATGTTCATCCAGCCCCGGCTCGCTTTAAAGGACCACGATACCTTTGAAGTCATCGGGCGTCTGAAGCCCGGCGTCAAGCCGGATGGGGCTCGAGCAGAGCTGGACATCATTTATCAACAAACGCTCAGGCAATCCGCGGGTTCCTCGATCTCGGCCGAGACCGCGCGACGAATCAGCGCCCGCAGGATTGAACTTAGACCTGGCCTTCGGGGCACGGCCAATCCCAATGACAGCCTGGCCCGGGAGCTTCGCGTTCTTCTGGCTATTGTGGGAATCGTTCTGGTGATCGCCTGTGTAAACGTCGCCAACCTGCTTCTTGCGCGCGGAGCAATGCGTCGGAAGGAAATCGCCGTGCGCCTGGCGATCGGCGCGAGCCGCAGTCGCCTGATTCGCCAGTTTCTCACCGAAAGCGTGTTGCTTGCGGCGCTGGGAGGCGTCCTCGGACTGCTGATGGCGAGCTGGGCCGTACGGGGTTTCCTTGCGGTCCTTCTCTACGGAGGAGATTCTGTTCCGTTTGAATTCACGCCTGACCCGGGAATTCTCGCCTTCACGGCGGGAGTCTCCATGTTGACGGGAATCTTGTTCGGGCTCGCGCCGGCCCTCACGGCTACTCGAGTGGATGTCAATCCGGCTCTCAAAGGAACCCACGGCGCTGTGAACTCCCGCCCGATTCATCGCATCGTTACAAAATCGCTGGTGGTCACCCAAGTGGCGCTTTCGTTGGCCCTCCTGATGGGAGCGGGCCTATTGATTCGAAGCATCCACCAACTGTATGCCGTGGATACGGGATACGAGCGGAACGAGGTCCTGATGATGTGGGCCTTCCCCGCTCTCATCGGATACGATCACGGGAAAGAACTGACTCTTTACAAGGAATTGCAGGAAAAAGTGAGTGCCATACCCGGCGTCGAATCAGCGAGCGTTTCCCGATTCCGGATGGTTTTCGGGCAGTGGTTTAGAGGCGTTTGGGTGTCCGGGCAGGCAGCGAGTCTGGATGCGACCAGTCAAGTTTATTGCAATCCGGTCGGCCCGCGTTTCTTTCAGACTATGAGGATCCCACTGCTTCTCGGCAGGGAATTCAACGCTTCCGATACGGAAACCTCTTCACGGGTTGCTGTCATCAGCGAATCCATGAGCCGGAAGTTCTTCCCGAATGAGAACCCTCTTGGCCATCGTATCGGATTCGACGGCCCTCAATCCGGCGCCCAGATCCAGATTGTTGGCGTGGTCAAGAATATCAAGCACCACCTCACCGATGACCGGGTCCATGAAGGTGTTTTTATCCCTTACACGCAGGCTCCAGCAGAGATATTGGGGCAAATGAACTTGGTGGTCCGCACGGCAGGCCCTCCATCGGGCGTCATTCCGGAGATCGGCAGGCGGGTCCAGTCCGTGGAACCCGACCTGCCCCTCGCTGACATAGAGACTGAAGCGGCAGAAGTAGACAACTACCTCGGTGATAAGCGGTCGCTTGCTGCACTCTTGAGTCTCTTTGCGATCCTTGCAGTGGGCCTGGCATCGATTGGCTTGTACGGGACGATGTCACACGCCGTCGCAGAAAGAACGAAGGAGCTCGGCGTTCGCGTCGCGCTCGGCGCCCTGCCTCGAGATATGCTGTGGCTCGTCCTGCGCGAAACATTGGCCCTTGTCTCGCTGGGTTTTGGGATCGGCATTCCAGTCGCCCTGGCGGCCTCCCGATTGATTTCGAGCATGCTTTTCGGAGTGAAAGCGGCAGACCCCGTGAACATGATTCTCTGCGTCCTCGTGATGTTTGTGATTGCGTTGGGATCAAGTTATGTCCCCGCCCGGCGGGCAGCAAGTGTGGATCCCATCGTGGCATTGCGGTACGAATAGCAGCGAGGAGTGAAAGGTGGCGAGCGATGAGAATGAAGGCAGAAGTCGGAAGTCAGAAGTCAGAATAGGGGTGAAAGCCGGACCAAGGAGCCAGAGGCCTGGAACATTGTAGATCGGCAGATCCCTCTGGTTTCCGGCTTCTGGCCTCCGGCTTCACCATGTTCCCCGACCTCTGATCTCGATCCATTCACTCCTATCGGTTAATCCCCAGCAGAGCACGACGTGACTTCCTCTCGCGTGGCCTGTCCCCATCCCTGGAGGGCAGTCGCACAAAAATCTCAACCAGAATTCATTGATTCTGATCGGGGAGAACGTGTGTTTTTCCGATCGGGCGTAGAAGTATCACACGGAAATCAGGGTGTCAATCGAGCCTTGTCGCAGGAAACAGCTTCACTTTAAGCCCTTCGATTTCGAACCTGGATTCTTCTTGCTTTCGGGTCCCGGGAGCGGCCGAATCAGGTCCTGATCTCGAGGCCCTTTGTGAATGTGGACTATTGAAATTTCCTGATCCGGTGTTACAGTAGGTGCGCTCTAATTGGCCTGAATTCCGAGATTTGAACAAGGGTTTCCGGTTTCCTTCCTTTGGAGTTTTGCGGGAAAATCAAAGAGGCGGATCGCATTCTCATCGAAGGGACAAAGGGACCA
>JBAVHJ010000282.1:0-1934 GCA_049685715.1 Terriglobia bacterium
CGGCAGGACTCGAGAATTTCTTTTCGTCGCGGAGCCGATAAAAGAAGGAGACCGCGATTTGATCAGGGGTCTCGATTTCAGCGGGATCGATCAAATGCGATTCTATCGAAAGGGAAGATTCGCCGAATGTGGGCCGGGTTCCAAGATTGGTGACTGACGCGAAGACCTTCCCGTCGAAGGAGGTCTGGGTTACATAAACACCTGTCTTGGGAATCAACTCGTTGGAGGGCTCCAGATTCAGAGTAGGGACAGTCAGTTGATGTCCTCGGCCTGCGCCAGCAATGACCGCCCCCTCAAGAGCAAAGTTTCTCCCCAATAGCCGATTGGCTTCGGACACGTTTCCCTCGCGAATATAACCGCGGATCAAGGTGCTGCTGACCCGGGTCTGACGCCAGGTATACTGGGGGATGCCCTCCACTTCGAAATTGAACTCCTTGCCCAAAAATTGCAGCGACTCGAGGTTTCCCCGCTGCTGGTATCCAAAAACAAAGTTTGAACCCACAAAAACCTTCCGGGCCGCCACGCACTGGACCAGGATCCTTTCCACAAAATGGCGGGGGCTCCATCGAGACACCTCTTCGTCAAATGGGACGACCAGAACGTAGTCAATATCGTGCTGGGCCAGGGCTCGGAGTTTCTGCGCAGGGGTCATGATCAAGGGAGGAGCGGTGTCGGGTAACAGGACGCGAAGGGGATGGGGATCGAAACTGATCACTACGGAACAGCCTTGGACCAAGTGGGCCTCCTCCACCGCCCGCTTGAGAATGAGCTGATGGCCGATGTGAACGCCATCGAAGTTGCCGATCGTAACGAAGGGCAACGGCAAATCCGCGGGAAAAGATTCCAGGCGCAAAAACTGTTTCATGAGTCGAGTGAGACCTTGAGCCCGTCATATGCCAGACGAACATGGGAGGGAAGCTGTGTTTCGGTCGTTTGATGATCCAAGTCGTGGCACATGTGGGTAAAATACGCCCTGATTGGTTTCAGGACCTCGACGACTGCCAGGGAATTCTCGAGATGGGAGTGCGTCGGGTGAGGTTTTCGCCGCAAGGCATCCAGCACGAGCAGCTCCAAATCCTGCAAGAGTGAAAGTGAGGCCGCCGGGATGGTCTTGAAGTCCGTAATATAGGCAAAGCCACCAATTCGATACCCAACGATCTCGTTAGGTCCATGCATGACGGGGATCGGAGTAATCTGCCTTCCAAAGAGTTCAAACGGACCGTCCACTTCGAATTCATCCACCTGCGGGATCACGCTGAGCGAAGACGTGGACTCGAAGATGTAAGGGAATGCGCGGCGGATGTGAGACAAAGTTTCGATTCGGCCATAGATGGGCACAGCCCCCCGTTGCCAGAAATTATAGGGCCGTATGTCGTCCAGGCCGAGGATATGGTCTGCGTGTGAATGCGTGTAAAGAATGGCATCTACGCGGGGGATTTGTTCACGCAAGGCCTGAGCCCGAAAATCCGTGGAAGTATCAATGAGGATGTTTTTGGCGTCGAAGGAGATTAGAACTGATGCCCGGGTACGCGTGTTACGCGGGTCTGACGAGTGACACACTCGACAGTCGCATCCGACCACGGGGATTCCGGCCGAGGTCCCTGTCCCTAAGAAGGTAATCATCATGCGGGTTTCTGAATCGACTGGTTCACCTCAAGGTAAGTCATCCGCAACTCGTACAGGATATTGTCCAGGAGCTTTGATTCAGAGGCGTCTAGATTTCCCTTCGTTTTTTCCTGTAGGATTTCCAGAATATCAATAGTCTGCTTGGCTGCGGGCAGGTTTTGTTCCGGTTGATTGGTCGTCGGTTCCGGAATCAAGCCCAGTTGAACCATGGCGGTGGAGCTTAACGACAACACCAGGGTCTCAAAAGTCATCTGAAAGCCTTCTGGGGACGCTGGATGTGTCGATGCCTGCGGTTCACCCGACTGGGT
>JBAVHJ010000283.1:0-3477 GCA_049685715.1 Terriglobia bacterium
GCGTGACCTTCCTCGATGGCGAGTTTCGCTAAAGAGACACGGCTTTCAGCCGCATTCTGCTTTTCTCCGGCTTGATTCCGAAGCGTAAGGGCTTCCTCGTAACGCTTCCGGGCCAAGGCCAGATCACCCCGATCGAACGCGACATCCCCCATCCCGCTCAGCACATAGGCAGTAGCATTCTTGTCTTCCATTTTCCGCGCAATGACTTCCGCCTGCCGGTACGCTGTGTCGGCTTTGTCGAGTTCGCCATTTTGTCTCCAGATATCTCCCAAGCTGTCAAGGTTAAGGACTACGCCCTCCTTGTCATCGACAGCTTGATACTCCGGGATGGATTCCTCCAACAGTTTCTTCGCTTCCATCAGTTCGCCTTGAGAAAGACGAGCGTCGGCAAAATTGCTGAGCGCGGTGGCGACGCCATCCCGGTTGCCAACCTGCTTAAATTTCTTCACTGCCTGCTGGAGCATTTCTGCAGACTGCGTGATGTCACCCCGTAGAAAGTAGAGAGACGCAAGATCTGTGCGCATCATGGCTTCTCCGTTCGGGTCTTTCGCGGCAATTGAGCCTTCAAGGGCATTTCGGCAGATATCGATGGCTTCAGTGGATGCGTCTATGGAGGGCTCTTGCTGGCAGAGAATACCGTAGGTTCGACTGACAATAACCGGTGATCCTTGTGCGGTCGCCTTTTCGATCGCTAACTTTGCTGCGGCACTAGCTTTGGTGAAGTCTCTATTGATCCACGCGGAAGCCTCTGTCATATCAATTCGCGCGTCGTCGCCAAGAGGCGGTGGGAGCTGCCGCAGGACTGCTAACGTCTGCAGTGAGTCCGCTGCGCTGAGATGCATTTGCGCGGAGGCGAACAACAGGCCATAGTCCAGATTGTCGGGGAAAAGGCGGAACAGCGAGCGATATGTCTCAACGGCTTTGGGCCATTCTTCGACCGTCCTTTGATATTGTCCTTCGACCAGAAGCTGCTGTTCTTGTGAAAGATGATTCGAGAGTTCTAGCGCCTGTCGAGCCTCCACGCGAGCTTTGGCGTCATAGCCGGTGTGCCACCATACGTCCGAAAGGGCCGCATGAGCAAGAGGAAACGCGGGGTCCGCCGCGATTGCTTTGCTAAGTAAGTCGCGCGCGACAAAGTAGTCGAATGCCCACAATCTTGCTCGTCCTTCGGCGTAAAGGCGGGCCGCCTTTTCATTCGATGGAAGGGCAGCGCGTGTGGCAATTGCAGTCCCCTCAGATACGGCAGCCACACCGAGACTTCGCCGCAGTTTTCCGCCCAAATCCGAGACCAGGTTAAAGAGGTCGTTCTCGTCACCCGAGACGGAATCCTCAGCGATTGTTTCTCCGCCGGTCGTGTCCTGAAGGCGAACGTCAAGCCGAATCCTACGTTTGGGGTCAGCCGGAATCATCGTGTATGAACCGACGACGACGACATCTGCGCCCGGGTTGGTTCGCAAACGCTGCAAGGTAGATTTCCCAAGCGAATCATCGTCGCGGAGTGGCAATTCACTCTTGGCGCGCGCCACATCCTCTCCGGGAACCATTCGGAGCTCTCCGCCTGCGGCCAGTTCTGTATTCAACATTTCGCAGAAAGCGGAAGAGAGCCAATTGTCCTCTGGCCGACCAGGCAAATTACGGAAGCCGAGCACTGCGACCGAACGACGCACGTGTATTCGAGGGATTGAGGTGCCGGCCTGGGCTGTAGAGCGCGGGGCCCCATGCCTTGCGTGGAGAAGATAAAACGCCATGCCGACCAACAACAATACGAGAGCGGCGATAATCAACCCGTGCTTTGTCGCGTGCAGACTGGGTTGGGACGCGGATACACTCGGTTCCACACGAGTTGGAGCGGGAGAACCCGCCGCGTGCGGAGTCTCGACCTTAACAGGCGCGATGAACCGATAGCCCCGCCGAGGGATGGTTTCGATGAATCTGGGATTGCTCGCATCATCCCCAAGAGCTTCCCGGACCTTGAGTACGGCCACTCCCAAGCTCTTATCGAATTCGACAAAGGTGTTTTGGGGCCAAAGTCGGTTCCGAATCTCTTCCCGCGAAACAATCTGTCCGGCGCGTTCGACAAGTAATACCAAAAGTCGGAAAGGCTGTTCCTGCAAGCGCACACGGACCGAAGCGCGCGTAAGTGCGCCATTAGCCGGGTCAAGCACGTAAAGCCCGAAACTGTAGCTGATTTCCGGGGCCGCAGATTGATCTGGAGCAGATGCCTTCATACGTCGGGCGAGATTTTGAGGGTCGAGTTTAGCACGAAAACGAGCTAAGACGAGTTAATCAGCGTTCGTAAGCCCACAGAAAATAAAGAATTAGCGGTTAAAGCACAATTTGCCCACAGTTGGTTTGCTAATCCTTCCGGTTGCAAGCAAAGTTCCCGTCGTTGCAGCCCATCGACCAAATTAAGTCCTGAGGAGGGAGAGATGAGCTCTTGTCAATCTTGCGGTGCGGCTTTAGCAACAGACACCCGCTTCTGTCAGTCCTGTGGGTCACCGACAGAAATCAAGGTAGGCGTCTCTACGACGGCAGTCGAAGGTTCGGCTGATGTCGCTGTTATGTCTCCGCCCGCGGAGACTGGATCAAAAACGATGGATACGAACGTCGTGGGAGCGCTCACCTACCTCGCCGGCTTCCTGACCGGGATCATTTTTCTTGTCCTGGATCCGTACAAGTCGAACTCCTTCATTCGCTTTCACGCTTTCCAGTCAATTTTCTTCAATGTCGCCTGGATCGCCTTTTGGATTATCTGGATGATTCTCTCGGCTGTGCTAACACCCTTGACGGCCGGAATCTTTGGATTAATTACTGTGCCGTTGATGTTGATTTTCACCGTCGCCGGCTTTGGAATCTGGATCTTCCTGATGGTTCAGGCCTATCAGCAAAAACTTTTCAAGCTGCCCATCGTTGGTAAGTTCGCAGCGGAGCAAGCGGGCGTAAGACTGTGACGCGGTGATGTCTCGCAGGAGTAAAGAGGGAAAAAATGACTCATTGTTCCAAACTGGTCGCTGTGTTTGTCCTGTTGGCACCCATTGCCTTCGCGCAGCCTTCTGGCAAGACTCGCACCTACTACATTGCTGCTGACGAAGTTGATTGGGACTACGCTCCCGGCGGCGTTAACAAGATGATGGGCATGAAGTTCGAGGGATACTCGACGGTTTTTACCGAACGAGGGCCGCACCGGATTGGAACCGTATACCGCAAGGCTATCTACCGCGAGTACACGGATGAAACCTTCGCTCATCTCAAAGCCCGGTCTCCCGAGTGGGAGCACGCCGGCATCCTCGGGCCCATTCTTCGCGCCGAAGTGGGTGACACGATCAGAATTCTGTTCAAGAACAATGCAAGCCGTCCCTACAGCATGCATCCGCACGGAGTCTTCTATGACAAAGACTCCGAAGGTGCTCCCTATGACGACGGAACATCTGGAGCGGACAAAGAAGACGACGCTGTTCCGCCGGGCAAGACGCACAC
>JBAVHJ010000284.1:0-2270 GCA_049685715.1 Terriglobia bacterium
ACGCATCGAGACGACAGAGTACAGCGAAAGAGTAACGAAAAGATGTCCACGGTAACTCCATCCGCCATCATCCGGGTGAACCGCAAGGCCGCAACGCGCGTCGATGCGGGACACTTGTGGATCTACAAAAGCGACCTCGAGCGCCCGGAGGATTTGGAGCCGGGCGCGACGGTTGAAGTCAGGGACTTTCGTGGCCGATTCCTGGGAAGGGCCTTTTACAGTTCCATGTCGCAAATCGCCCTCCGACTGCTGACGACCAGCGAGACCGAGACGGTGGATGAAGCGTTCTTTCGGAAGAAGATTTGCGCGGCAGCGCAGCGACGAGAACCCCTTCCGCAGGGAACGGAAGCCTGCCGCCTGGTGAACGCAGAAGGTGATGGGTTGCCTTCGATTGTCATCGATCGGTTCGTTGACACTCTGGTATTCCAAACGCTCAGCCAGGGCGCTGAGAAGGTCAAGCCATGGCTCCAGAACATCCTGAAGGAAGAGTTTCACCCCCGGGGACTCGTGGAGCGCAACGACGTTGGGATTCGAGAACTGGAAGGCCTGGAGTTAACTTGTGGTCTGGTGTGTGGAGAGGTGCCCGAAGAAATCATCTACCATGAAAACGGCATTCGTTTTATTGCCCGGCTGCTCGAAGGGCAGAAGACCGGCACCTTCCTCGATCAGCGCGAAAACCATCTCATGGTGCGGCGGTACGCGCGCGGGGTCGCCCTGGATTGCTTTACCTACGCGGGCGGATTTGCCCTGAACCTTGCCCGTTCCTGCGAACATGTCCTGGCCATTGATAGCTCGGCTTCGGCTGTCGAGTTGGGTGAACGCAACGCGCAACTCAACGGCGTGAAGAACGTTCAATTCAAAGAAGCCAACGTCTTCGACGAACTCAAGGCCCTCGATACCATGAAGGCGCGATTTGACACCATTGTTCTCGATCCACCGGCGTTTGCAAAGAAACGAACCAACCTTGGGAATGCGATGCGCGGCTACAAGGAGATCAACCTCCGTGCCATGAAAATGCTCGCCCCCGGAGGGATTCTTCTCTCCTGCTCCTGCTCCCAACATGTTTCTGAAATTGATTTTCTCAATCTGCTGGCGGAAGCGGCCGCCGATGCCCACCGCCAATTTGCCGTCATTGAAAAACGAACACAGTCCAGCGACCATCCTTTCCTTCTCTCGATGCCGGAAACGCTGTACCTCAAATGTGTCGTCCTGAGGGCCTTGGAATAGTTGTCAGTTGCCAGTTCTCAGTTGCCAGTAAGAGCGGTCAGCTTTCAGCCGTCAGTGGTCAGCTATTAGCAACCGATGTAGAAAATCAACTTTGTCTCCAAAAATTCTGTTTTGGAGCAGAAACAAGGTGCGAATTCGATGCGTGGACCGAACCCGAGCCAAGCTGATGGCTGACCGGTGAAAGCTGACGGCTGATACCTGAACGCTGAGGGCTGAAAGCTGTTTTTCCCTTCCTTGACAGCACAAAACGCGAATCTTACTATCGAATTGTGCGGCACGAGACAGACCGGATTGACTTGAAACTGATCCCGCTGGAACCTCGCGGGATCAATTTGAATTCAATGCAATGGAGTCCGTCCGGGGGGACGGGGAATAGAGGAGGTCGTCATGGCTATCGTCCGATGGGAACCGTTCCGAGATCTCATCACATTGCAGGAGCGCATGAATCGTTTGTTTGACGAGAGGTTCGGCCGAATGAGGACGACGGAGGAATCTCTGGATTCCGGGTCCTGGTCGCCGGCAGTGGACATTTACGAGACCGAACAGGACATCGTGTTGAAAGCCGAACTTCCCGAGATCAGGGAAAAGGATATTGACATTCGTCTGGAGAACAATACCCTCACCCTGAAAGGAGAGCGAAAATTTGAAAAGGAGACGCAGGAGGAAAACTATCATCGCCTGGAGCGCTCCTACGGGACCTTTTCCCGATCGTTC
Organism: Terriglobia bacterium; assembly: GCA_049685715.1. GTDB lineage: Bacteria > Acidobacteriota > Terriglobia > JAIQFV01 > JAIQFV01 > JAIQFV01. The sequence goes on from JBAVHJ010000284.1 coordinate 1,942, forward strand.
ACTCTCCCCGCCACGGTGGACCAGGAAAAAATCAATGCGGAATACAAAGACGGGGTCCTGAAGATCACCTTACCGAAGAAGGCAGAAACAAAGCCCAAGCAGATCAAGGTGAACATCAATTGATCCTCCGGGGAAGGAGCAGGGATCCCCATCGGAGACGTCAAACCCCCGCAGGGCGGACGGGGTTGACCCCGCCTGAAGCGCAGGGGTCGGATGCACCCCTTCGTGAGGTAACACCCAGACTTTCCGTCAGGAATTTTTATGCCAATGCGATTTGATAAATTCACCCTTAAGGGACAGGAAGCGGTTCAAGCGGCCCAGGATGTCGC
>JBAVHJ010000285.1:0-8516 GCA_049685715.1 Terriglobia bacterium
TGTTGGAGTGGGCGCGAGCCGCGTGCGTGACCTCTTCGAGCAGGGCAAGAAGCATGCGCCTTGCATTATATTCATTGATGAAATTGATGCCGTGGGACGCCATCGCGGCGCCGGCTTGGGCGGCGGGCATGATGAGCGCGAGCAGACGCTGAACCAGTTGCTGGTGGAGTTGGATGGGTTTGAATCGAACGACGGGGTGATTATCATCGCGGCCACGAACCGACCGGATGTCTTGGATCCCGCTTTATTGCGTCCCGGCCGCTTTGATCGCCGTGTCGTGGTGGCTCGCCCTGATGTGCGCGGCCGCGAGGGCATTCTGCAGGTTCACACGCGTAAGATTCCCCTGAATGCCGATGTGGATATTTCTGTCCTGGCGCGCGGGACCCCGGGATTTTCGGGGGCCGACCTTGCCAACCTGGTGAATGAAGCGGCATTGGTAGCCGCACGATTGAATCGAAAATCAGTCATTATGGAGGACTTCGAAAGCGCCAAGGACAAGGTCCTCATGGGCGTTGAGCGCAAGTCCCTGATCATCAGTGATGCGGAGAAACGGAACACCGCCTATCACGAAGCAGGGCATGCGCTGGTGGCATCCCTGACTCCCGGCGCCGATCCCCTGCACAAGGTGACGATTATTCCGCGAGGGATGGCGCTGGGGTTGACCCAGCAATTGCCCGTCGACGACAAGCATACCTACACGAAATCCTACCTTGAGGGTCAGATCGCCATCATGATGGGAGGACGCGTCGCTGAGGAAATGTTCCTTGGTCATTTGACCACAGGCGCCGGCAACGATATCGAGCAGGCTACGGAATTGACCCGTCGGATGGTGTGTGAATACGGCATGAGCGACCTCGGCCCGCTCACCTTTGGAAAAAAGGAAGAGCAGATCTTCTTGGGTCGGGAAATTGCCCAGCACCGTGATTACAGCGAAGCCACCGCCATCAAGATCGACCAGGAAGTGAAAAAGATCATCTTGTTGGGATACGAGCGCGCCAAGGATCTTTTGAATGAAAACCGTGATACGTTGATCAGGATCTCAGAGGCGCTGCTTGAACGCGAGGTGCTTGACCTCAATGAGATCAATCGCATTATCGAGGGATTGCCTTTGGAGGCCCGGCCGAGCTCGCCGACTTCCACCCCGGCTCAGACGGCCCCTTCGCCGGCGGCGACGCCGCAGAAGCCCGGTCAGAAACCTATCCCGGCCTTCAATCAGAAGCCGGGGGATCGACCTGCTCCCGCATAGAATGCCCAAAGCCCTCCGGGATGAGAATCAATGCCACTCTGAGTTTCCAGGGTGGCATTTTTTTTGGCTTTGTTTTCCATGTGGGCCGCGATCTCAGGCTGGAGATCGCGTCTCCAGGAAAAGGGAGAGGAGATGTTGCGCTCCGTCCCTGATCGGGCCAGCCCTTTCGGACAATTCCAGCCCGCGAGTTGCGGAGGGCTGCTTAAAACAAGGCTTCAGCTTGGGAACACAATGTGAGTCACTCTCTTGACTCCCGGGCAGGCCTTCTCTATTCTGCCGCCATGCAAACCCGTCGAAGCAGATTCTCTTTGAGGCTTCCTGACCGCGTTCTCCATTTGGGAGAGCGCACGCTCATCATGGGAGTCTTGGATCTGACACCGGACTCGTTTTCGGATGGAGGGAGGCATCTGGACGTGGACCGCGCGGTTGAACGGGCGCTGGAGATCGAGCGCGAAGGGGCGGATATTCTCGATGTGGGTGCGGAATCTACACGCCCCGGATCAAACCGCGTGCCCTTTGAAGAAGAATTGCACCGTCTTGTACCTGTTCTGGAACATTTGAAAGGGAAGATTTCTATCCCCCTATCCATCGATACCTACAAATCCGAGGTGGCATCCAGGGCCCTGAGATTGGGTGCGAGCCTCCTCAACGATGTCAGCGGAGGTCGCTGGGACCCGAAGATGTTCGAGCTCGTTCGCCACAACCGGGTGCCGATGGTGTTGATGCATATGCGGGGCAACCCTCAGTCATGGAAGCACCTGCCACCACGACGTGATGTGGTACAATCCGTTCTTAAGGAGTTGAAGGGGATCATCGGACAAGCTAGGGAATCGGGGATTTTCCAACGCCAGATCCTGGTCGATCCGGGTTTCGGGTTCGGGAAGAATGCGGCGGAGAATGTCATGATGTTAAGCCGACTGGAGGACCTGGCTTCCCTGGGATATCCCTTGTGCATAGGTACTTCACGGAAGTCCTTTTTGGGAAAGATGCTTCAACGTCCAGTCACCGATCGACTGATGGGCAGCGCGGCGACCGTGGCGATAGCGGTGCTGAAGGGGGCTCACATCGTTCGGGTGCACGATGTGGCCGAATCAGTGGAAGTGGTCCGAGTGGCCGATGCGATACTGAATAAAAAGATTTCAAACGAGAGGCATCGGGCGTCTCGTTAGCAAGAGTGTGAGTCCTGAGGGCCGGCGGAAGTCCGTCAAGCGATCAGAGAACGATGAGCCAAATATATCAGTTATTCGATATCACGCGGATGACCTGGAATGATGTTCTCGACATCCTGATTGTGGCGATCATCATTTACCAGGTGCTGGTCCTGCTGCGGGGCACTCGCGGCGCGCAAATGGCCCTGGGGATCATCGTCATCACCGTTTTTTATTACCTGTCGCGACGGTGGCATCTCGAAACCGTCCAGTGGATCCTGACCAATCTGCTGCCGTTCTTTTTTTTGGCGATCATAATCATCTTTCAATCGGAGATCCGCCGCGGTCTCGCCTCGATTGGCAAGAATCCATTCTGGCGGGCCCTCACCCCCATGCGATTCTCGGATCTCTATGATGAAATCGTGCTGACCGTGACGGCTCTTTCCTCCCAACGCATCGGGGGATTGATCGTTCTGGAGCGCGAGATTGGCTTGAAAACCTATGTAGAAAGCGGCATTGCCCTCAACGCCCAACTTTCCTACGATCTTCTGATCACCATCTTCAACCCCCATACGCCACTCCACGACGGGGCGGTCATCGTGCAACGCAACAAGATTGCTTCGGCCGCGTGTTTCCTGCCCCTCACCCTGGATCCACGGTTGAGCAAGGAGCTGGGGACACGGCATCGCGCCGCCATCGGGATTACAGAGGAAACCGATGCCGTGGCGGTTGTGGTGTCGGAAGAGACCGGGATCATCAGCATGGCGGAAGCGGGTCAGATTGAACGCGACCTCGATGGAGAACAACTGAAGAGACGATTGTATCAGCTCTTCCAGCTACCGCATCAGCGAGCCCTGGCCAAGCTGACCTCAGCGGAATCGGCCGGGGCAGGGGAAAAGTCCCGTGTGCAGAATTGAAAGGTCGGAAAGGGTTATTGAGAGAGGGACGGTGGATACCCGGATTCCCTTGACAAGGCACCAAACGGGACGACTCATGGCCGGGCCCGTTGATCCCAATCGTCACCGAGGCCCCTCAGGCGGGTTATGAAATTCTTTCGCCAATTGTTCACTCAGAATATCGGTCTTAAGTTTGTTTCTCTGCTCCTAGCCTTCGCGTTTTGGCGGATCATCACCAGCGAAGATATAGCGGAAGTCGGATATAGCATTCCCTTGGAACTCCGCAACATCCCCAAGGAGGTTGAGGTGGTGGGTGATGTGATTAATTCAGTGAGCGTACGGACACGTGCCTCGTCGAAGTTGATTAAGCGCTTGAGCAGTGCTGACATGTATATTTTCATCGATCTTGCCCAGGCTACCCTGGGGGAACATACCTATCCACTAAATAGCGCCAACGTCCAGGCCCCTATTGGAGTGGAGGTGGTTCGAGTCATCCCCACTCACGTCAAGCTGCGACTGGAACGTACCATTCATAAGCTTCTTCCGGTGAAAGTTCGTTGGCGCGGGTCCTTCCCGGATTCCAAAGGGGATCCAGAACTAGTCCCGACTCCCGCCGAAATCGAGGTAGAAGGGCCGGAATCAAGAGTGAACGACCTCAAGCAGGTCTCCACGGACGCGATCGATCTCTCGCGGGTCACTCCTAACCAGAAGGTGTCTGTGAATCTCTCTGTCGATGACCCCACGGTTCGCCTCTCCCAGGAGAAGGTTGACGTTCAAATCAACGTATCTCCGAAGAATGTGCCTGCCGGGAAGGGCCCCTCCTAGCCCTGATTTCCACCTGGGAGTTCTTCCGCCCCGCCCAGACGTGCTTACGCCGCAAGGATCGCGGCGCCTCCCACCGCGAAGGCCTAAGTCCGGGGATTCATCTGGTCTCTCGAGGCAGCTGCAAATTCGGCTCCGAAAAGCAGGATCAACGAAGAAACGTACCCCCACATCATGAAGGTGACCGCTACCCCCAAAGATCCATAGAGATGACGGTAATTAAAGAAAGGCAGCAGGGCTGCGAACAAGTGTTTGGCAATCTCCCAGAGGATGGCCGCTACAAATGCTCCTCCGATCACCTGGCGGAATTTAACCGGTTGGTTGGGAACGATCCAGTAAATCAATACGAAAGTAAGGACCGAAAAAAGAATGGGAGTAAAGAAGAAAAGGGAATGGGCCAAGGGGGAGAAAAGGGCCGGGCTGCCCCATTCCCCGTTGGAAGTCCTCGCGAGGTGCACCATGCGCCGTTGTACGGCAGTGACCCCCAATGAAAGGACGAGGAGCGTCCCGCACATCAGGGACATCCCCAGAGCCAGGAGATGACGCTGCCAGTAACTGCGGTGACGGGAAACTCGCCAGGCGCGATTCAATGCGGTTTCCATGGGGAGGAAAACCCCCGACGCGCTCCACCACAGCAAGAGCAGTGAGATCACTTGGACCCGTCCAAAGTTCTTTGAAATGGACTTGAGATTATCCTGGATAATCTCGGCTGCTCCCGGCAGCCAGTGGGTGGCCCGGTGAATGATGGCCTCTTCCGATCCGGTCCGCCGGATAAAGAATCCGCTAAGACTGACCAGGCACATCACGAGAGGAAAGAGGGAAAGGAGGCTGTAAAAAGCGATCGCTGCTGAAAGATTGCCGCTATCGCTTTGGATAAATGAGAGGAAAGCTCGCTTGAACGTTTTGAGAAGGTCGTGTGACTTCGTGAAAAGAGATCTTCTCTTTCCTCTGCGGCTAGGGTTTTCCTGACTCATTCGGGGGGTTCCTCTTCAATCAACTCAGTGCTCTCGAAATCCTGGTTCTCATAATCCTGGATGACCTTTTTAGCAGCTTCTACACTGTGGTCCAGGACCTTGATCTTGAATTCCCCGAGTCCGTCGACATTCACGGGATAGACGCTGGGAGTTATTTGGCCAACGAGCAGGCAGTCAATACCAGCGGCCTCGAGCAGACTCTTGATAATGTTGGCCTCGACCTCATTGTGGGTCACCGCGACTTCGACCAGCTTTTCGCGATCAAAGTGTTCATTGATGGCCATCGTGATCACCCTTTCCCGAGTTTAGATGAAAAACAAGTGCAAGAGAATCCCCCGGGAATTCAGGGGGCGCAGACTTCAAGGGGTCGCAAAGGGGGCAACAGGTGTGCCTCTTGCTGCCCCGGAGGGGATAGCTCACGAGGCCCAACCTTCCCCCTGTGCACTTTTCGTTGACACGCAGCTTATAATAAAAGCATCGGTCCGTTTAGACAATCGCTTTGAGAGGGTGCCATGATACACCGAATGCTTCGTTTAATGGGGGCGTTGCTAATGGTGCTGGGGGTTGTAATGGGCGCCAGGGTGCAGCCTGCGCAGTCGACCGCTTCTCCCAATCCAACTTCTCCGCCGCCGGCGAAGACCAACGGCCAATCCCCTGCCGCCTCTTCATCTGAGATTCCGGCCATTGATCCGGACGTGAAGCAATGGTTTCTGGAAAGGATGAAAGTGCGCCGTCCCTATGACCCGAGGGATGTTGAGATCCTGACCGGAAGGGCTCGCGAAGCCGAAGGACTGGCGGATTATCAGGGCAATGGAGCGGGCTACTGGCCCCCCCCCTTTGGCGGGGGATATGGAAACTTTGCCTGGGGTCCAGGGAGCCCGGGGTTCCGTTCTCCCTTTGCATCCTCCAGCTTTCTCTTGTTTAGAAATCGCCGCAACTCCTTCTTCCTGGGAAATTCATTTGGATTGCGGGGCGCGGGGTTCTTTTTCGGTCGTCCGTTCTTCCAGCCCTTCGGATCTCAAAGGCGCGGGTTCAGGAGGTAGTGGGGGCGGCTCGGAGTGAAGCTCTCCCGTCACAGGTTCGTCCCAGGGAGAAGGCTTGCTTTGCCTCTTTCCGGCGCCATACTGAGCAGCTGTGAGGCTCTCATTTCTCCGCTTCCCATTTCCTTTCAGGTTGTTTAGAATGGCCACTTTCCTGGAGCCGTACTTACCAACCTGGTCCCTGGTAGGTAGTTGAAACCCGTATTGGAAATTTCCAGGGGTCGCTGCCCGGGGTCGGGAGTCCTTCCGCGGCCATTCCCATGATGTTCCAGAAAATCCTGATTGCCAACCGAGGTGAGATCGCGGTCCGCGTGATTCGGGCATGCCGCGAGATGGATATTCGTACGGTCGCGGTGTACTCGGAGCGCGACCGGGCTTCTCTGCATGTCCGCATGGCCGATGAAGCGATCTTGATTGGCCCGCCTCCCGCTTCGGAAAGCTATCTTTCGATCGAGAAGATTATTGCGGCGGCGAAGGAAACCTGCGCTGAAGCGATTCACCCCGGCTACGGTTTCCTGTCGGAAAATGCAGGGTTTGCTGAGGCATGTGAGCGAAGCGGGATTGCATTTATTGGTCCACCGGCCACAGCCATGCACTTGATGGGATCCAAGATCTCAGCGAGGGCGGCCATGAAGAGTGCCGGAGTTCCGATCGTCCCCGGGACAATTCAACCCATTTCGGATAATCGAGAGGCGTTTGCCATTGCCCGGGAGATCGGTTTTCCCATCATGGTTAAGGCGGCCGCCGGAGGTGGAGGGAAGGGGTTGCGACTCGTGAATGCGGAAGCCGAACTGGAATCGGCGATACGGACCGCACGCTCGGAAGCCTTGAACGCCTTTCGCGACGACGCCATTTACATCGAGAAATTTCTTGACCAGCCCCGGCACATCGAGATTCAGATTCTGGCGGATCGCCAGGGGCACGTCATCTCCCTGGGCGAACGCGAGTGTTCCATCCAGCGCCGTCACCAAAAGGTGATGGAAGAGACCCCGTCGACCTTCATCAACGATGCCATCCGCGGGCGAATGGGCGAGGCCGCCGTGGCCGTGGGCCGGGCTTGCGGCTACGTCAATGCCGGCACGGTGGAGTTTCTTGTGGATTCCAGAAAGGACTTCTACTTTCTGGAAATGAACACGCGGCTTCAGGTGGAGCATCCCATCACCGAGTGGGTGACCGGCATCGACCTGGTGAAAGAACAGATTTGGATTGCCGCGGGAGAGGCACTGCATTTTTCCCAGGAGGATATCCGGCCCCGCGGCGCGGCCATCGAATGTCGCATCTATGCCGAGGACCCCTACAATCATTTCTATCCGTCACCTGGCAAATTGACGGTTCTGGGACGTCCTGCCGGACCGGGAGTCCGGATCGACAGCGGCGCTTATGAAGGTTGGGATGTGCCGCTTGAATACGACCCATTGCTCGCAAAGGTGGCCGTCTGGGGGAACACACGCGGAGAAGCGATTGCGCGTTTGCGCCGGGCCCTTCTGGAGTATGAAGTGGTGGGGATTCAGACGGGTATCCCGTTCTACCAGAGAATCCTGCGGCATCCTGATTTTTTGTCGGGGAACTATGACACGGGATTCATCGACAAAGTTCTGCGGGAGGAATCGATGGGGGTTGATGAATCCTCCTCGACTCCGCCCGGATCCCTGGAGGAGGGACGTCTCGTCGCCCTGATGGCCGCCGCTGTCCACACCCTCCACAATGGCGGCAATTCCAAACCCGTGTCATTGACGGGGGAGACACCCATGAGCCGCTGGAAATGGGCGGGCCGCACGAAGATACTCGACCGAGGGGGCTCCCGGTGAAATTTGAAGCTTACTTTGACGATCAGTCCTTCCCCGTGGAGATTCAGGAATCGGGTTCTCGTATTGAACTGCGAATCAACGAGGAGCGATACGAAGCGGATGTGATCGGGGTTTCTCTGGGGCGGTATTCGATCGTCCTCGGGGGAAAGGTTTTTGATGTTCATGTGGATGCTCCCCGCAACGGGGAGTTTCAGGTGTCCCTGCGCGATTGCCGAATCACACTGGAACTCGTGGACCCGAGAAAGTTAAAGTCCCTCCGCCATCGACATGCCGATTCCGGCGGCGAACTCTCCATCAGCTCCCCCATGCCCGGCAAGGTGGTACGTCTGTTGGTGGCAGAAGGTCAGACGGTTGAACCCGGACAGGGGGTGATTGTGGTCGAAGCAATGAAGATGCAAAACGAGTTGAAAGCACCAAGGAGTGGAACGATCAAGAGTCTCAACGCCCATGAAGGGAAGACCGTCAACGCGGGCGAAGAGTTGATGGTCATCGTATGAACCAGCGGTCCTATTCCGATTAGCAATTTGTTGGGGCAAAAAAAAACCGGCGAGATCGCCGGCTGTGCTGGTCACCCGCCCATCT
>JBAVHJ010000286.1:0-1601 GCA_049685715.1 Terriglobia bacterium
CAACTCGCCACTAGGAAGGTTGTTGGGGCTGTCGAAGTTGGCAAAGTTGAAGAGGTTGAAGATGGCGACCGTGGGCTCAATCGTGAAACTCTCGCCGAAGCGAGCCCACTTCTTTCCAGGCTTCAAAACCCACCCAAGACGCAGGTCAAAGGTCAGCAATGGACTTAGAGCCACTTGGCCGGCAGGGGCAGGCGTCACGGTGGGTGACACTGCGCCCAGCGCGATGAGTTGAGCTTGCGTAAATAATCCTGCGCTCACCAGTGCCTGTCCCGCCGGGGTAAGTTGTCCAGCTTGGGTGCTGTTGTAATTGGAAATGACACCGTTGAGGTTGCTGACATTGACATCACGTCCAAACGACCCGATGTTGGTCCCCGGCACGATATCGCCCGTCGTTCCGTCACCGGTGACGTCAGTGAGGAAGATCTCGCCCGGGTTCCCTGAGGCGGGCAGCGTCAGCGTTAAGGGAAGTGCCGTGTAAATGTGAGAGATGAAGCTGGCTCGGAAGCCGGTGGGGAAGTCCATCACGCCGCCAAACGAAAACTGATGCGTCCGGTCCAACCCGTTCGGCCCAAAGAAGCGGCTGGTATTGGCGAAATCAAAAGCGTTGTTGATGAAGTCCTGGTCCTGAGCCATGCTATTGAACCGGGACAGGGCATAAGAAACCTGGAGGTCGAGACTCCTCAGACCGCTGAATGGATGTTTCACATTGGTCCGCAGGGAGACCTGCAAGGCGTTGTACACCGAACGACCGATCGGGAAGAGCATCTGGTTTTCGCCTATATTAGGGTTGATTCCCGGAAATGCAGCCCCCGTGTCGGGTGTCAGGCCATTGAGTGAGGCAGGGGTGGCAGCCAGGAAGCTGGCGCCCGAATCCAGGCCGTTTCCGGCGTAATCAACAATGCTCGCTCCCGCGGAGATGGCGCAGTTAATACCAGCGACCCCTGCGGGGCAGCCGAACGAAGCGTTGGTTGCGGTAATGGCATTCAGCGCGGCGTTCTTGTTCAAAAAGCGTGCGTCTCCGACGTGGTTCGTGTCGTAAGCGAGCAAGTAGTGCACACCGACGTTACGGAGATAATCGACCGTTAGGATCGTTCCCGGGCGCAGCTCATGTTGAATCCCGACATTGAATTGCATTGAATACGGAGTCCTGTAATCCGGGCTGATGAGATTGTTGCCCGTTGAATTTGCTCCCTCCGCCAGGGTCGTACCCACGAAACCGGGATTCGAGGAAGCACCGGCGGCCGCAATCGCGGCTTGGTAGGTCGCCGCAAGGCCGGGCAACAGGCCGGCCACCGATCCGACTCGGCCACTGCAAATCGCGGACGTGTCAATAATCGTCCCGTTGGGAAGGACCAGCGACCCGCTGGGGCAAATGTCCGCTGTCCCAAAGAACAGCCCTTGTGTCAAACGACCGGGGCGATCAAACAAGATGTTGTTGAAGACCGCGTTTTCGTAAAACAGTCCAGCGCCCGCACGAACCACTGTCTTGCCGTTCTTACCTGGATCCCAGGCAATCGCGAGTTGTGGGGCAAAGTTGTGATTGGGCTGATGGACTTGAGCCCCCAATCCGGCTCCGAACTGTTCGAGGGCAGGGATTGGGC
>JBAVHJ010000287.1:0-20253 GCA_049685715.1 Terriglobia bacterium
AATTCCGCTGCTCGCTGTTCAGCTTTGCCACATCGCGCAGGAATCGCCCGAGCACATGCGTATCGCCGATGCCGCGCACCCCGGGCGAGGGCACGTCGACCGCGTAGTCGCGGAAATCCGGCATCCGAAGGTCGCGGAGCAGAATGCCGCCGTTGGCGTGGGGATTCGCGCCCATGCGTCGTTCGCCCTGGGGCGCAAGTTCGGCCAGTTCCGGTTTCAGGCGGCCCTGCTCATCGAAGAGTTCCTCCGGCCGGTAGCTCCTCAGCCAGTCTTCCAACAGCTTGAGGTGCTCGGGATGGGTGGCCGGGTCGGAGAGCGGCACCTGGTGCGACCGGAAGGTGCCTTCAACCTGCACGCCATCGATCCTCTTTGGCCCCGTCCAGCCTTTGGGTGAATTGAGGACGATCATCGGCCAGCGCGGACGCGCGAGGTTGCCGTGGATGCGGGCGTCCTCCTGGATTTTTTTGATCTGCTCCACCGCCGTGTCAAGCGTCGCGGCCATGGCCTCATGCATCAGCCCGGGCTCGTGACCCTCAACGAAGTAGGGCGTCCACCCGTAGCCGCGGAACAACTGTTCCAATTCCTCGCGAGTGATACGCGCCAGGAGGGTCGGATTGGAAATTTTGTAGCCGTTGAGATGCAGAATCGGCAACACCGCCCCGTCGGTGGCCGGATTGAGAAACTTGTTGGAATGCCACGCCGTGGCCAGCGGTCCGGTTTCCGCCTCGCCATCGCCGACGACGCAGGCGACGACGAGGTCGGGATTGTCGAACACCGCCCCGAACGAATGGCTGAGCGAATAGCCCAGCTCGCCGCCCTCGTGGATCGAGCCCGGGCACTCCGGCGATGCATGGCTGGGAATTCCTCCGGGAAACGAAAACTGGATAAAGAGCTTCCGAAGTCCGGCCTCATCCTGGCTGACGTCGGGATAGATTTCGCTGTAAGTGCCCTCGAGATAAGTGTTGCCCACCACCGCCGGGCCGCCGTGTCCGGGGCCGGAGACGTAAATCATGTCGAGGTCGTATTTTTTGATGATCCGGTTCAGGTGCACGTAAATGAAGTTCTGCCCGGGGGTCGTGCCCCAGTGGCCCAGCAGCATGTGCTTCACATCCACAAGCGCCAGCGGGCGCTTCAGCAGCGGATTGTCGTAGAGATAAATCTGGCCGACTGAGAGGTAGTTCGCCGCGCGCCAATAGGCGTCTATCTGGCGCAGAAGTTCCGGAGTGAGAGTCTTTGTTTTCATGGTTCAATCCTTTTTGTTCATATCGCCAAGTCCGAGTGCGCGGCACACCAGGCGCGCAATCATGATTTCTTCGTCCGTGCGAATGACTCGGACCGCAACCCGGCTGGCCGCCGCTGAAATCACGCCCTCATTTGCCGCGTTTCGTTTTTCTTCGAGTTCGATTCCAAGCAGTCCCAGCCCCTCGCAAATCCGGGCGCGAACCGTGGGCGCATTCTCTCCAATGCCCCCCGCGAACACCAGCGTGTCCAGTCCGCCCAACGCCGCCGCGAATGCGCCGATCCATTTCTTAACCTGGTAGCAAAACAGCGCGACCGCTTCAGCCGCCCGCACGTCCTGCGTTTCACGGTCGAGCAAGTCACGCATGTCGGAACTGGTCTCCGACACGCCGAGCAGCCCGGACTGGAAATTGACCATCTCATTGAATCGTTTTGCATCGACGCCCTCGGTGCGTGCCAGATACCAAACCAGTCCGGGATCGAGATCGCCGGAGCGGGTGCTCATCGGCACCCCGGCGGTCGGGGTGAAACTCATGCTGGTGTCCACGGGTTTGCCGTCACGCACCGCCGCCAAGCTCGCGCCATTGCCGAGGTGGGCGAGGATGACCCGGCCTTGTGCCGCTTCCGTTCCGGCCAGGCGGGCCAGTTCTCCCATCAGAAACGAGTATGACAAGCCGTGAAAACCATACCGCCGCACCCCCTGCGCCTCGTACCGGCGCGGAATCGGCAACAGCCGGGCCACGCGCGGTAGATCATGGTGAAAAGCCGTGTCGAAACACGCCACTTGGGGCAGGTCGGAAAATCGGCGATGAAACGCCTCGGTCAACAGGATCTCCTCCGGCATGTGTTCAGGATCGAATGGACTGAGCCGGCGCAGCTCCTCAACCATTTCCGCAGTGATTTGCTGCGGCTGGCTATACTTCGGCCCGCCATGTACCACGCGATGCCCCACCGCGGTCAATCCATCACGCCCGCAGCGCTGCTCGATCCAATCCATCAGAACGCCCACCGCTACCTTGTGATCCGGCGCCGTCACTAACCGCGAGAAGTTGTCCGCCGGGTTCAGGCCTTTCACCCGCAAGGTGGCCTCGGGCAATCCAATCCGCTCAATCCCACCCTCCAGAATCCGTCGGAGTGAGTCGCCGGCCTCGAATAGCGCGAACTTAATGCTCGACGAGCCGCCATTGATCGTCAGGATGCGTGGGTGAGCGGGTTTCATGGATGACTCCTTTGTCATTCTGCCATCCGCCTCTCCTTACGCCACTCTCTTAAAGTCGATAAATCCGCGCTCCACATCCGTGCGGACCAGTTGCACGCGGAGCCGGTGGCCGACGTCCATGCCCTCAACACCGCTCATCAGTCTTCCTTCAACGGGCGGAAGTAGAAGACGGACCCACGTGCCTTTGTCCGACGCGCCGGTGACGATGGCATCAAACTGCTCGCCGATCCTTGATTCCAGCAGCATCGCGGCTGCGGATTTTGTGACCTGCCGTTCAACTTTCTTCGCGGCGTCTTCCTCTTCGGTGCAGTGCTTGGCGAGCGCATCCAATTCGTCGTTTTCGTAGGGCAGGGAACGTCCTGCCACGGCTGCTTTCAGCAACCGCTGGGTAATCAGATCGGGATAACGGCGGTTTGGGGCGGTGGAGTGAGCATAGTCCTTGACCGCAAGACCAAAGTGCCCGGCGACACTCGCTCCCGGAATTTCGAGAACGTATTCACCCGCACCCAGGAGCTTGATGACGCTGAGAGAGAGATCGGGAAAGCGGAGAGGATCCGCAGCTTTTGCCGATACCAGGAATTGATCCAGGGCCTTGGAATCGGGCTCCCTGGGCAGTGTCGAGCCGTGCTCCGCGGCGAGTTCGATGATCCGGTCCCAGCGTTTGGGGATGCGGACGACACGCCTGAGCGACGGAAACTTTTTCGCTGCGAGGTATCGTGCAGTCACGCCGTTGGAAGCGATCATGAAGTCCTCAATAATGTCTTTGGCCTTGTTCCTTTTATCGGCTTCCAGGTCTTTGAGCTCATCTCCGTCAAAGACCGGGCGTGCTTCGATGGTTTCAAGATCAAGCGCACCGTTGAGGTGTCGGAGGGCTTTCAGTTTCTGGGCCACGCGGTCCTGGAGTCGAAGATTCTCGTCGAGACCGGTGATCGCCCCGATCCCTGGCGGCATCGGCCCGCTCCCTTCCAGCCAGCCGGCAACGCTGTTGTAGGCCAGCTTGGCACGACTGCGCACCGTCGCTCCGTAAACGTCCGAACTCTGAAGCGATCCATCCCCAGCGAGAACCATTTCAATGACGATGGCCAGGCGGTCTGACTCAAAGTTGAGAGAGGTCAAATCGGTGGAGAGTTTCTCGGGCAGCATCGGAAACGTCTCGGCCACCGTATAGACCGAGGTGGTGTTTTGCCGCGCATGATCGTCAAGTGCCGATCGCTTCTTGACGACCGCGTCAACGTCGGCAATAGCGACCAGGACCTTGACGGCCCCGTCGGTCCCACCTTGGAGGGATTCGGCAAAGGTCAGCTGGTCCAGATCACGCGAATCATCGTTGTCGATGGAGCACCAGAGAAGGTTCCTGAGATCACGCGTCGATTCTTCAGTGTCCGTTGCTGGCCCGTGGATTCCGTCGAGCTCGGCGAGCGCCCGGGGCGGAAAATCCGGGACCAGTCCTCGTTCAAGCATCGCCCGGTGGGCAATTCCTCGCAGGATCGAGCGGTGTTTCCTGTCGTTTGTATCCGTCATAGATGTCACCGTTTCTGGTGTCCCCTGTTGTGGTATCTTGCTCAATGAATGAATTCTACCCGCCACCGCGATCATTCGCCAAACTTGCGAATAAACCAGGTCTTCACCACCTGTGTCAGGATCGCATAACCCAGCAGCATGATGGCCAGAAAAAGCCAGTACAGCGGCGGGAGCGGGACAAAGCCGAGCGTTTTCGCGAGGGGTGAAACCGTCAGCCAGGCGCCCACCGCAACAATGAGTATTGAAGTGAGGATCAGCGGGCGGCTCGCCCGGCTTTCAATAAACGGAATCTTGTTGGTGCGAATGACATGGATGATTAACGTCTGGGTGAAAAGCGACTCCACGAACCAGCCGGTGTGAAACAAGGCCGGGTTATGCCAGCAGTTGAAAACGTACAGCATCAAGAAGAACGTGAGGTAATCGAAGATCGAGCTGATCGGCCCGATAAACAGGATGAAATGCATGATCTTGCCGATCGTCCACTGGCGCGGCCGGATCAGCCAGTCCGCATCCACCTCGTCGGTGGGGATGGTGGTCTGCGAGAAGTCGTATAGGAGGTTGTTGGTCAGCACCTGGATCGGCAGCATGGGCAGGAAGGGCAGGAACGCGCTGGCGCCCACGACGCTGAACATGTTGCCGAAGTTCGAGCTGGCCGCCATCTTGATGTACTTGACAATGTTGCCGAACACCCGCCGGCCTTCCAGCACACCCTGCTCCAGCACCAGCAGGCTGTTTTCCAGCAGGATGATATCGGATGACTCCTTGGCAATGTCTACCGCGCTGTCCACTGAGATGCCCACATCGGCGGCTTTCAAGGCCGGGGCATCGTTGATGCCGTCGCCCATAAATCCCACCACGTGACCTCTGCTTTGGAGCGCACGGATGATGTGTTCCTTGTGAGCCGGGGCCAGCCTGGCAAAAACGCTCGTTGCGCCAACGGCTTCGGCCAATTCCGCTTCGCTCATCGTCTCGATTTGGGAGCCGAGCAATAGATGCTCCACCGATATGCCCACTTCCTTGCAGATATAGGCGGTGATGATCTCGTTATCGCCGGTTAAAACCTTGACATTCACGTTCAGGGTGCGAAGCTGCTTCAATGCCTCCGTCGCGGTGCCCTTGGGCGGATCGAGGAAGGCCAGGAAACCCAGCAGGATCAGGTCCGACTCATCCTTGATCGCATAGACGGGTTCATCCGGGGCGTTCGGCATTTCCTTATACGCCAGGGCTATCACCCGGAAGCCCTGACCATTCAGGGCGTCCACCATCTGCCGGCGTTTGGCGTCGTGTTCGGGCTGAACGGCGATGACTTTCCCCTGGAGTTCCACCCGGGTGCACAGGGTCATCACTTCATCCACCGCGCCTTTGCAGATCAGCGTGTTCAACCCGGTTTCATCTTCCACCACCACCGACATCCGGCGCCGCACGAAGTCGAAAGGAATCTCGTCGATCTTGCGGTACTTTTTGTTCGCTTTCAAGCGTTCTTCCAATTCTTCATGGTCGAGGATCGCCTCGTCGAGCAGGTTCTTCAACCCGGTATGGTGGTAGCTGTTCAGATAGCCATAGTCGAGCACCTTCTGGCTTGGATCGCCGTGCGCGTCCAGGTGCTTTTCGAGCACGATCTTGCCCTGGGTCAGGGTGCCGGTTTTGTCGGTACACAGCACATCCATCGCCCCGAAATTCTGGATGGCATTCAGGCGCTTGACGATCACCTTCTTGCGCGACATCGCGAGAGCGCCCTTGGCCAGGTTAACGGTCACGATCATGGGCAGCATCTCGGGGGTCAGTCCGACTGCCACAGCCATGGCAAACAGGAAAGCTTCCAGCCAGTTGTGCTTGCTCAATCCGTTGATGAGGAACACCGCCGGAACCATGACGGCGATAAAGCAGATCATCATCCAGGTGAACTTGTTGATGCCCTTGTCGAAGCTGGTGAGCTGGCGCTGCCGGACAATGCTGACGGCCAGGGATCCGAAGTAGGTCTGGTTCCCGGTGTGGAGGACCACGGCCGTCGCGGATCCGCTCTCCACGTTGGAACCCAGGAAGCAGATATTGGGAAGGTCGAGCGGATTTTGAACGTCTGCCGGCGCGAGGTCGGCTTTCTTCTCGACAGGCAGGGCTTCGCCAGTGAGAGCCGCCTGATTCAGAAACAGGTCTTTGGCGGAGAGTACCCGGACATCCGCCGGCACCATATCACCGGCTGCCAGCCGGATGATATCTCCAGGCACCAGCATTTTGAGCGATACTTCTTTCTCCTTGTCGTCTCTGACCAACGTCGCTGTGTTGCTGACCATCGCTTTGAGCTTCTCGGCCGCGTTATCAGCGCGCATCTCCTGGAAGAAGCGCAACACCACGCCCAGAACCACCATCACGAAGATGACCACCATCGCCCGGAGGTCACCTGTTAAATAGGAAAGCACGCCCAGCGCCAGAAGCAGGAGGACCAATGGGTTCTTGATATTACTCAAGAGGCGCATCAGGCCGGATTGGCGCTTCTCCCGGGCGATCTCGTTCGTCCCCACCTGCTTCAAACGGGATTCGGCCTCCGTCTCGCTCAGACCGCTCATTTGCGATCCAAGCTCCTTCAGAACAGCATCGGTATCGGCGCGCGCTTTTTCCAGCAGTTGCACGGAGAATTGCACCCCGTTTTTGCCGGGATGGTTACCCGGGTGCTCCGGTGTGTTTATGGGTTTCTTTGAGGTTTCCACTCATGCCTCTGCTGTGTGGTGTATCGATTTGACCTCGTGGTGAGAATTGCGTGAAACGTCAGAGCCCCGCCATATGACGCCCGGCCCGACCAGGCCGATTTCACACTGTTCTTGTAGCTATTTATTGGTCATGCCCTTCTCTCCAGAGCAGCTTGCGGATAGATTTCAATTCCTGCCGGCGTTTCGGGGTGGTCTTGGGATATGCCAACCTCAGTTCATTGAACGCATCAAGGACAATTCGGGAAACAATCAACCGGGCATTTTGCTTATCATCGGCGGGAACGACGTACCAGGGGGCATGATAAGTACTGGTCGCGTTCAGGCAAGCCTCATAAGCCTTCATGTAACGCTTCCAGTATTTCCTCTCGTGAATGTCCGAGAGGCTGAATTTCCAGTTCTTCTCCGGCTCCTCGATGCGCTCCAGGAACCGCTTTCGCTGTTCATCCTCCGAGAGGTGGAGGAAGACCTTGATGATCCGGGTGCCGTTACGGTGAAGATGCGCCTCCAAATTCACAATGGAGCGATACCGCTCCTCCCAGATGTTTTTCTCGTCGTGCAACTCTTCCGCAAGCCCCCGGCTGCGGAGAATCTCCGGATGCACCCGAACGATCAACACTTCCTCGTAATAGGAACGATTGAAGATACCGATCTGCCCGCGTTCGGGGAGCTGGCGTGTCGTGCGCCAGAGAAAATCATGTTCCAGCTCTTCGGCGCTTGGCTGTTTGAAACTGAAAACCTGGCAGCCTTGCGGATTGATCCCGGACATGACATGCTGGATGGCGCCGTCCTTGCCGGCAGCGTCCATCCCCTGAAAGATTAGAAGCGACGCATAGCGGTTGGACGCGAAGTGAAGGCGTTGCAGCGAGCTCAGCTTTTTAACATGTTCTCCCAGGAGTTCTTGATACTGCTCCTCCGATTTGTAAAAGGGCTTCACAATCGTTGGCCACTCCCTGAGTTTGACCTTTTCTCCGGGCCGCACACGGAAATCCTTTGAATTGATTTTCATCTTCATCCCTTCGGCCCTGTCAGCCGTGTCGTTCGCGTCTGATTGATTATGAGGTTCATTCTTCCGAATCTCCCGCTCCGCCTGTTCCCAGTCCTGAACCACTTGCCCGTCCTGGCGGCTTTGCTGCTAGTACAGTTCATAGGCGCCCCCGGCAATCTTCGGGGTTAGATCGACCGGTTTCCTGGCCACGACATTGGGAACGGGCCAACTGATCATCGCGACCTTCACTGTGTCGTTCACGCCGAGGCAGACAACCATGGCATGAACAAATACCGCAAGCGTCTGCCACCAAGGTAATGGCAGGAGTCCCGGCAGACCCACGAACGTCAGGAGGGTGCCCGTGAGCGTATCCGCCATGATGGCCCCACCAGGGCTTTGCTGGGCATCGTCGCCCAAAACCAGCGGCGCTCCCTCGCGGACACGATGGAGAATGCAGCCAGGTAGAGCAGCGTCAGGAAGCTGAAGGTATAGAGGAAATTGTTGTTGGTCGACAAACCGAAACGCGACCCGCAGAACCACAAGAGGAGGAACCCCTCGGCAGTCATCGCGACGCCGACCCCCATAGCCACCGTGATGAGGCCCCCGATGTCGGGGTTCACGTGGAGCGTTGCGAGCGTGTCAGGAACCGACGCGGAGACGTTGTCAGGGGGCTTCGCGTTTGCCGGCTTCAAGGGCGCCGGCTCATCTTCGGGTTTATTTGGGGTAGTTCCCATTGTGACTACCTTCCCGGATAAGGTCCATCACCCCGAGGATGAGGAAAAGCTCACCGGACCTGGGCGAGGCTCGTACACTGGCTTCTTCAGATGTCACTCTGCGATATTGATGCGCGGTGTCCGATGAGGACGGGTTTCCCTGGAAATTCTTTACTTCATTTTCTCGATTTCTTCTTTTACTTCTTTTGCCCCCTCGGCATAGAACTTCTTTTCATCGGGGGCAAGTTCGTGAAGCAATCTCAGAAACTCTCCAGCGTGCACACGTTCCTCGTCCGCTATGTCCTTGAGAGTTTCCACGGCGAGCTTGTTGTCGGTTGACTCGGCAAGCTGCATGTACAACTGAATCGCTTCATATTCTGCCGCCACCGTGAAACGAATGGCCCTGATGAGTTCCTCATCTGAGAGCTTCCTGTCGTTGGCTAACCCTGAAAAGGGAGATTTGAAATCCGGCATGTTATTCTCCTTTCACGCTTCTTTTCGGGCTTCCGCTTGACGAGACGGCGCACCTAACGCGGGCTGCACAGCGATACGCGACAGGTGGAGCGCCTCGTCAAGCGTGTTTTAGGACGAGGCATGAGACCGTTCAGGTTGCCATCAGCCAAGGTTCTCTGCCGCGAAATCCCAATTAACCAGTTTATCCAGCACTGCGTCGGCATAGTCCGCCCGGCGATTCTGATAGTCCAGGTAGTAGGCGTGTTCCCAGACGTCGATGGTCAAAAGTGGCTTCATGCCCTTGGTTAAAGGTGAATCCGCATTGCCGGTCTTAACCACTTTGAGGTTGCCGCCATCCAGCACAAGCCAAACCCAACCACTGCCGAACTGACTCATGGCCATAGCTGCCAATTCCTTCTTGCATGCGTCCAAGGTGCCAAAGGATGCATTGATCTTTTGCTTCAAGGCTGAGGGCGGTTCTCCGCCACCCTTGGGCTTCAAACTACTCCAGTAAAACGTATGGTTCCATGTTTGCGCGGCGTTATTAAAGATCGCGGTCTTGTCCGCTTTACCTGCTGTTTCAGTTATGATTTTCTCCAAGGTTAAACCGGCAAACTCAGTACCTGCGACCAGTTTGTTCAGATTATCAACATATCCCTTGTGATGCTTGCCGTAATGGAAGCGGATCGTATTTGCGGAGATTACGGGATCAAGCGCGTTATCCGGGTAAGGCAGAGGCGGCAGGAGATGCAACGTTACACGTTCAGTTTTTATACTGCTCATTGTTTTTCCTCCTTGATTGATGCCCGGTCTTTCGGGCGGTTATTACTGAGTCTGGGCCTTTTCGGCATTCCACCAATAAATTTGTCAAGCTCTTGCGCTGGCATGTTTTTCTGACTTAAGAAAAGACAGGAGACCGGCGTTGAGTTGTTCCTTGTGCGTATCTAGCAGGCCGTTAGGTGCGCCTGCATACACCTTCAGGGTCGAGCTCTCGAAGAGTTTCGAGGAGGCCATAGCCACAGCGCCGATGGGTACAATCTGGTCGTCGTCGTTGTGAACAATGAGCGCCGGCACGTCGAACTTCCTTTGGTCTTCGATGAAGTCGGTCTCAGAGAACGCCTCGATTATGAAACGGGATGTCGAATTAACCGCGCTTACTCGTATCTCAAGGCTTCGATCGGGTTCAGCGCCGCCGCCTTTCGCGCCGGGTAGAAGCCAAAGAAGACGCCAACAGCGCCGGAAAAGCCGACAGCAATGATCATGGTGAACGGCGAAATGACCGTCTCCCACCCGGTGAAGTGCGCGAGCACCTTCGCGCTCGTGAATCCGAGGACGAGACCGGCCAGGCCGCCGATAATGCCCATGACGATGCTCTCGACGAGGAACTGCGTCAGCACGTCCGAGCCGCGCGCCCCGAGCGCCAGGCGGATGCCGATCTCGCGCGTCCGCTCCGTGACCGACACCAGCATGATGTTCATGATGCCGATGCCGCCGACGAGCAGTGAGATCGATGCGATTGCCGCCATCAGCAGGGTCATCACGCGCGTGCTGCTCTCTGCCGCGCTGGCGAGGTCGGTCTGATTGCGGACCGTGAAATCAGCCTCGTCATTGCCGTTGATGCGATGTGACTCGCGCAGTAGCGTGGTGATTTCGTCCTGTGCGGCCGGGATATCTGCTTCCGAGGCGGTGCTGGCGAGAATCTGCGGAATGCGGGGCTTGCCTGTGAGGCGGGTCGACGCAGTCGTGTAGGGGATCAAGATCACGTCGTCGGAATCGCTGCCGCTCGCGGTCTGTCCCTTCGGTGCCAGGACGCCCGTGACTTTGAAGCGGAGGGCCCCAATCTGAATCTCCTGGCCGACGGGATCGCGGTCGGCGAAGAGGCGCTGCACTACGGTGCGGCCAAGCACGGCCACGCTGTGCGCCGCGCGGACGTCATCGGGCTCAAAGAATGTGCCGGAGTCTGTCTGCCAGTCGCGGATCATCTGGTAGTCGGTATCCACGCCATTGATCATGGTGCGCCAATTGCCACCCGGTGCAATGACCTGGCTGCGACTGACGATGACCGGCGAAATGGCCGCAACGGTCTGCGCTTCATTGCGGATTTTATCGACGTCCGCGAGCGTCAGGGTCGCGAAGGCCTGGGCCCCCTGGCTCACGCCGCCGCTGGTGCTCGCCCCGGGCGTGATGACGATCATGTTGGTGCCGAGGTTATTGATCTGTTCGTGAATCCGGGATCGGGCTCCGTAGCCCACGGCCACCATGACGATCACGGCGGCGACCCCGATGATGATCCCCAGCATTGTCAGCAATGCCCGCATTCGGTTCTTGAGAATGCTTTCTGTGGCGAGGCGGATCAATGTCTTCCATCTCATGCCGCACTCCTGTCGAGCTTTTCCAGGTTGCGGGCTGCGATCTGCCGGTCCTTAACCGGCTCGTCGCGGCAAATCTGGCCGTCGCGCAACTGGACGACGCGAGTCGCGTAGATGGCAACATCGGGCTCGTGCGTGACGACCACGATGGTGATCCCCTGCTCGTTCAACTGCTGGAAGAGCGCCATCACCTCGATCGACGTGTGCGTGTCGAGGTTGCCGGTTGGCTCGTCGGCCAGGACAAGCGCTGGCTCCGTCACGAGGGCCCGGGCAATGGCCACCCGCTGTTGCTGCCCGCCGGACAACTCGCTCGGCTGGTGATCGAGACGGCTGCCCAGTCCGACGCGCTCGAGCGCCGCGACGGCAAGCGCGTGGGTGTCCCGCTTCCGGCCGGTGCGGTCGTACAGCATCGGCAATTCAACGTTCTCCACGGCGCTCGTCCGCGCCAGCAGATTGAACCCCTGAAAGACGAAACCGAGCTTCTCGTTGCGGATCGCCGCGAGCTCGTTCTTCCCGAGTCCATCGACTCGCACGCCATCCAGGGTGTACGACCCTGACGTCGGCGTGTCGAGACAGCCGAGGAGATTCATCAGCGTCGACTTTCCGGAGCCCGAGGTGCCCATGATGGCCACGAGCTCGCCCCGCTTGATGGTCAGGTCCACATCTCGCAAGGCATGCACCTCGTTCGCTCCGCTCAAGTACGTCTTGGTAATCTTATCTGTCAGGATGACGGTATCGCTCATATCGTTTCCCTGCTTTAGAATCCGCGGCCACGCGCGCCGCCGCTCGGCTGACCGCCGGCGAGGGGGTTGGCTGGGGCCGCCGCTTTCTCAGAAGTCGATGCCGCCGTTGACGCGATCCCGTCGATGATCTTCATGCCTTCCGTCACGCTCTGCTGCTCCAGAACCTCGGTCGAGACACCGTCGCTGATGCCCGTGTGAATGCGTGAGACCTGCAACTTGCCCTTCGTATCGAGAAAGTACAGCGTCCCGAAGCCGTTGCCGCCGGCGCCACTTCCCTGGCTTCTGCGGGCTCGCATGGCATCGCCACTGCTCCCGCTGGCTGCCGCGGGGTTCGAGCCGGGGGGCGTCGTCGTGTCCTTCGACGCCGGTGGAATGCCGGACTGGGCCAGTACCTCGTCGCTGGGCTTGAACCGGAGGGCTGCATTCGAGACCTTGAGAACATTCGTGGCCGATTTCACGAGAAAGTCGACCCGTGCCGTCATTCCGGGCAGCAGCTTGCCTTCGGGATTCTCCAGCGTCACGACGACCGTGTAATTCACGACGTTGTCCGCCGTCGTGGACTGCAGGCGAACCTGCTGTACGGTGCCCGGGAACGTCTGGCCCGGCAAGGCCTGCACAGTGAACTTGACGGGCTGGCCTTGCTTGATTTGCTCGATGTCGCTCTCTCCCACCTGCACGAGGATCTGCATGTGCGAGAGATCGTTCGCGATGAGGAACAACTGCGGAGCGGAGAGACTGGCCGCCACCGTCTGTCCGTTGTTGACATTCCGCTCGACGACGACGCCGTCGATGGGCGCGTAAATGGAGGTCAACGACAGGTTTTGCTTCGCCCGCTGCAGGGCAACACTGGCCGATTTCACGTCGGCCCGCGCGACCTTCAGGGTGGAGCCGCCCTGTTCGAGTGCGCTTCGCGCGATGAGCCCGCCCGCCGAGAGCTCGCGGTTGCGTTTCTGATCGCCTGAGGCCTGGTTCGCCTGCGCCTGCACCTTTTCGAGATTCGCCTGTGCATCCGCCACCCCCTGCTGCGCGATGGTGGGGTCGATGCGGGCGAGGAGCTGTCCCTTTTTCACATGGTCGTTAAAATCCACCAGCAGCGCAGAGACTTGTCCAGAGACCTGTGTGCCGACGCTGACGGTGGTGACGGCATTGAGGACCCCGGTCGCCGAGACGAGGGCCTGGATGTCACCTCGTACCACCGAGGTGAAGCGGAACGCGGGCGCTTGCTGCGCGGACACAAAATGACGGATGACGAGCGCCGCCCCTGCGATCACCGCCACCACGCCGATGACGACGATTACTTTTTTATTGAGACGCATGATGCTTCCTCCTCACTTTTCTTTGCCTCAGGAAGATTTGGAGAATCGCGGCGCGCTTTATGAGGACAGGATCCGCTTTGGAGCTTCATTTGACATCCCCGGGTCCGCTGCCATGCACCCGCAGTACAACTGCTTGCCTATGTGGGGCGGGTCGAATTCGTTGATGTCGGCAAGTATCCTCTGCGGGGCAAAGGTAGACGTTGTGCCGTTATTGTCGCCAGTCCAAAAACTCCTTCGCAATTTGAGCGAAGCTCACATTCCATCGGTCAGGAATGCCCGCCGACAAACCGATCGTCGTTCCTGAATTTACGGTGTGAATAGGAACCGACGCCAATTTCAGTCCCAAGATTTTTGGCGGCCCCTATTCTTCGGGCGCTTCCGGCTTTTGCGTGCGTACCCGGCCCAGAGTTGCCGCTCCGGTTCTTGTCCTCACGCGAGATACTGCTTGGATCCAAGCCTGATTTACTGCGGCAAAATAATCGTAATCCGCCGCAGCGAATCTCCGGCGAGTAAATGATCGTTCAGTCTGTCTGGGCGGACGACAGGGGGGCCTCGTTCATGTTCGAATCAACGCTTTGTCTAACCGAACTCCGGGGGGTGAACCGTCTCCCCGTTGGGTTGTTATGTCGTCCGCCCAGGCGGACTCATTTCTATTTTGTGGGCGCTCCCTTTCCTGAGGCTGGCGCCTCAGGCTACGATTCTACCGCCCGCCTTTGGCGGCTAGGTGTGAGCACTTCATGGAATGTAACCCTTACACCTTCTAAGCGCCGCACACAATTTCCGGAAGACCCTTTTCTCCAATGTGCGATCAGTAGCCAGCGAACTCTTCCGCGCGGATGTCGTCATCTCCGACTCCGGCCTCATGGATCATCGTGTGGAGGCCCTTCACCATCCCCGGCGGCCCAGCGACGTAATAGATCGGCGAGACGGCATCTTTCAAATACCTCGAAAGCATTTCTTTGTCGATCAGCCCCACCTCACCATGCCAGGACCGGTGCGATTTCGCCATTTCAGTCATGCTGGCGATGAGCTTGTAGTTCGGATTCTCTTTTTCCAGAGCTTGAAGCTCATCGAGAAACGGAGCGTCCTCCGGCCGGTTGTTCGAGTAGAAAAGGAGGATCCGGTGGGGGAGCTTCTCCTTGGCCGCACGGAACACCATGCTTCGGAACGGCGTGATGCCAATACCGCCCGCCAGGAACACTGCCGTGCGCTTCACATTGCTATGGAGTGTCAGGTTGCCGGACGGACCTTCGATCTTAACCGCCGATTCGAGCGGCATCGTGTTTAACACTCGCTTGAAGGCCGTATCGCGCATTCGGGTAGCCACCATCAGGGTCTCTTCGTGGGGACCACTCGCGATTGAAAACGTCCGCGTATTTCCTTCGGCATCCGTCTCTGAAGGATCGATCAAAGTCATGTCGAGGAACTGGCCCGCCTTGAATGTCCACTTCGATGGCTTTTCAAAGCGGAAGGCCATTGTGCGCTCGGCGACTTCATGCCGGCTCAGGAGTTTGGACAGAGTGATCGGCGAAGTTTTGGTAGTGCTCATGAGTTCTCCTCTCGTAGTGCAACTTCCGGAGCCCGCATTCAAGCTGCTCACTTGCGCGGAACCCGCTTTTTCCCGGCCTTGGCATTCACAAACTCTTTCTCTCATCTGCTTGTGATGTTCTTTGACGGGAATGCTCAGCGAATAAAAAAGCGCCGCCATAGCCTAGTGATGGGGATCGCCAAAGACCATGCGGGCCGTTAAAGCCTCCAGACTTGAGCTTCGGAACGCAAGGCGGCTTGCCGACTACTTCCCCACATCAGGTCATCGACATTCAGCGGGTGCATATCGAGGAAAAAGACCTCAGAAAGCTACACACCGATGGGTTGCCGGTCACTTGCCACGGGTCTCCGCCGCCCTCTGTGAAAGACATAATCTGCCTCGACAAGCGAGTCCATGAGTGGGAAGCCCTCGTCTCACTTGCGCCACAATTTAGAACCGGCCGTTGGGGAGTGCTGATTAGCGGGCTTCACCTCAGTGCAAAAACCCCAACAGGTAGGCTATGAGGAGAATCACTAATATGGTACCCAGCCCTATGCCCGCGCCTCCTTGATATCCCCAGCGGGAATGGCCGTAATACCCCCCACCGGCCCCTAAAACCAACACCAAAATGATAATCAGTAGCAACATGGTGGACCTTCCTTTCTTCTGAATTATTTCCGGATATCAGCGCTCGCGCCGAGCCCCGCCTTATTCATTTCTCTAGGACGTCCTCAATCTGCCCGACCTTTTTTTGAACTTTGCCGACGAAGTTTTCGACTCGCCCTTCAGACTCTAAGTCAGGATTTTTTGTGACCTTTCCCAGTTTCTCTTTGATCTTGCCTTTCACTTCATGAAGCCGACCTTCAACATGATCCTTCGTGCTCTGTTCCATCTGTTTTCTCCTTTATGGGCAAATCCTGCATCTTCAGATTTATGCATCCGCTGCGTTTGTGTTGTGCCGTCTCCTCTTTTCAAATTAGAGATTGGACGAACTGCGAATCCAGTCACTTTGCAGATTCCTTAGTCGTCCCTCGTTTTGAAATGCGAGGCAGCAATGGGCGTACGCTCCAGAGAATCAAAATCCTTAAACAAGTTAACAGGCCACCGAAGAGCTGTCTGTTCTGAATTGACCAGGCCCTCCTGCGAGCAAGCTTCTACGCCCTAAGGCGACCAACGATTTCTGGCGTGGATGGGGTGGGATGGTAAGAATATGAGACTGGGTTGGAGGGTCGGTTAAGGATCTGCAAAGTTGGGTGCATCGCGGTGCGTAGTGGGCACCGCCTTCACGGAGAGCCTGCATCCCGAAGCCCGATGGGCGGCAACGGCCGCTGGGGATCGAGGCCCCGGAGGACCAGAGGGTCCATCAGGCGGTGGTCAAAGGCATCATGAAGTCTCGAAACTGAAGCACCTGCGTCTTCCACGGTTGGGCATTCCATTCCATCCCCCGACAGTTAACATAAACGAAAGGAATGTAGGTTAAGCTTAAAATAATGGCGCTTCCGGAAATGGTGTGCGTAAAAAGCGAACCCGCCGCGGGGGGTTCGATGAGCAAGCACCAAGAACCCCGAGCCAGCACGTATTAAATTCTCAACGCCAAGGGTGACTGGTCCAGCGCCCAAACCCTGAAAGGGCAACCTTCAAAAGCCCAGGGCAGCGCCCTGGGGCGACACATCACATGGGCCACCCAAACCCTGAAAGGGTTTTCTAAATTTACAAGTTAGGGAAGACCATTCGAGGGCCTGGGACGCTCAAAATTTCCGATCGCCTATGCGTTGTCCCTGGCTGATACTGTTTTGACGGGATCCCCTTTGCAGGGACGTGATTTTTGAAAACACCTCAGTCCCATACATACCGTTCGTCATATGCGACCCCATGTTTTTTGAGGATTCGTCGAAACTCCTTCTGAAACGTGATCCGCCGATGATGTTGCTCTTGGTTCTGAATATACCGCCGGACGGCGGGGACCTGCGAAGGGCTCAGCGAAAATGCCCCGTAGCCGCTTTGCCAATGAAACTTCATATAGAGGCCGCCCTTCGTCTTGATCCATTTCGAAGCGGTCTTCTTGACATCCTCGATCAGTTCGGCGACCGAGAGAGTCTTCGAAAGCGAACACAGCGCATGGATATGATCGGCGGGCCCACCCACCTCGAGCGACGGTGACTTATAGGTTCGGAACACCGTGGTGAGATAGGCGTGTCCGCCGTGGCGAATTGGCGGATTTCAAAGTCCGCCAAGAACTTGTATCGGGATTCGTGGAGAAAACGAGATGGAGCAGAATTTGGGCAAGTGACTGTGCCATGCAATTGGTCTCGGGGGGAGGGTTCGAAAACACGTTCAAGCTTGGGGAAAGATGATAGCACCATCCGTCATTCGGGCCCAACACCCGGGTCATGGAGATTCTTAGGATGACCGGCCCCGTCACCACAAGATTGCCCTTACAGGGCAAGTCAGGAATTTATAATAGCCATCGGCCCCAGGGCGGTGCCCCGGGCTTTTGGAGGCTGCCCTTTCAGGGCACGAGGACACGGAATCCCTTCCCTGATGCACCCAACTTCCGGATGACCCAAAATAATAATACAAGGCTAATCTCGAGCCAACCGAGAGTTCCGAAGTCTTAGAGAGTTCAGAAGTCTTCCCCTTGGCGCGCTTATTAACTTAAGGCCAATCGCGAATGTCCCTGTTTTCCCGTATGCCTCCAGTCTCAGATGAGTCGGCGCAGCCTAGTGACGACATCAAGATTGGCCGCGGCCAGCGGCCATACTCTGCGTGCCGTTGTTAGCCGGCCGTCTTCTTTTCTTCCTGGTCTTTCCTGGTTTTTCTGTATTCCTCCAAAGCCTGTTTCAACCACTCGTCACTACGTAATTCTTTTCCTTCCTTCGTCCTGACCGTGTATGGCTTACCCGAGAGCATACTCTTGGTGGCAGCAAGCCGGATGAAATCTTCCGGTGTCGCGATCTTGTCTTTGTAATACTGATACTTGCTATACAAGTGATCCGACGCTCGCTTACCGGTGTAGGATTGGCCGTTCCGAATAAAGGTACAATCGGACTTGGCAACAAAAGCCAGCAGATAAGCAATGGTCTCGTCTGTGTCTTTCTGAGCTCGTGTATCTACAGCAAGGACCATCGTCGCAGCAAGAACCGCTGTGATGGCTACAATGATTAAGTTTCTGTTCATATTTTCCGCTCGGCTAACGTTGATTGTCTTGATCCGCGTAATACCACTGGCCCTGAACAATACAACACTGCATGAGAGCGATTTCGGCAATAGCCCGTCACGGCCTGGCCCCTTTTGTCCTCCCTGGTTTGAGCAACAGCCTGCGGGAGGTGACCCCCTCAATCAGAATTATAGTGGCTCACTGGCTGGGCGAGGGGAGAGAGGATTCCCGGCTTTTTCCAGCGAAATCCAACGCGAAAGAAGGATTGGAAGATGTGCCGGTAATCGTGAAGGGAACTACCGTAACAGACTTTTTTTTCAGGAACGGACCGACGGCCTTCAATACCAGCGCTTTGAATCCCGACGTGGTGTCGGATAACTTTCCGTTGGTGTGCAAAACTCCATGGAGATCAATTTTTCGGTCCAGCAAGTTGTAAGTGCCTTGAAGCTGGGCGAGCGTACCCGGAGCGCTGAAGGAGATGTTGGACAGTGTTGCAACGCCGTTCTTCACCGAGATCTGACCTTTAAGATTCGAGAGCACTGTTTCCGGGTCTTCGGCTTGCTGCCTCTTGTTCTCTCCGCGCGCGCTCTGGGTTAATGTATTTACCGACTCCTGGAGGTCTGTGTTCGTGAAGCGGCCGCTGCCAATGCCGAAGCCGACTGCAAGATCCAGCTTCCTCAGAAATCCCGGCGGCCCCGGCGGCACTTTCACTTTCGCGCGCAGGTTGACACTGCCGGTCATCGACGGGCGTTTCTCGTCTGTAACGAGGTACAACAAATCCTCAATGCGGCCTCCGTTCAAGGCCATCTCCAGCCGAGCTGATTTTCCGTGCTGGCCGGGGTGCCCGGCTACGCTACCGCTCGACGTCACTGTGGTTCCTCGAAAATATGACTCCACGTTTTGAAGATACGTGTCTCCATTCGTTCCGTCCACCACCGCCTGGAATTTCGAGGTCAGATGAACGGTGTGGCTGCTTCCGGATAAGCGGAAGTCGGGCACTTCGGTTTCGCCCTTCGCATCCATATGGCCGATAGTGCCGCTAAACTTGCCATGGGACGACAGGATCCCTGCGATACCCTCGAACACCGCCAGGTTTGCATGCTCATAAGTGTAGGAACCCGTCACTGAAGTACTGCCGGGGTCATCCTCATCCCAGGGGCCTATTTCACCGTCCGACCGAATTTCCCCTGGCGGCTCGGTATTTGACAACGTTGCATGGTAGGGGATGGACCGGCCCTCACCGACATGGTCCAATGTCAACCGATGAACCAGCAGCTTGAAGGGTTCATGGTCCGGCTGCCTGGGCATAAACTCCAACAGAGCGTCCTCCGTGGTGATCTCGCCAATCGTGACCGAATCGCCCGTGGTGCTGGTCGTCAACGGGATCACATTATGTGGCTGGCCGCTCGGACCCGGCGGCGCTATTAACACATGCAAACCCTTCACCTGGACATCATCCACGCGCTTGTGAATCCTGAACAGGCCATTGTAGCTCCCCCGAATGATCAGCGTCTGGACCATGATCAACGGTGGCAGGTCCTTGCGGTGCCGGTGCAGGAAACTGATCCCTTCAGCCACGCACCCCGGGGGAAAGTAGGTTTTGCGGAAGCTCTGAATCTGGACGGTTCGGGCGAATCGGTGCTCGAGTGCAGTGGTGACAGCCTGTTGCGTGAAGGGCCAGTTCCAGGCCAACACGATCAGCCCGATGCCTGCGATGACAATGAGCGAAGCTCCTATGATCAGCCACCGGCGCCCAGGCATCCGCCGCTGTCCCGGCGTGTGGGCCTTGCCCGCCCCGCTCCGTGTAGAGATCGTGGATAACTCCGCAGTCACTTGCATAACCCCGAATTTCCTTCCTGAATTGCCAGTCGCTCAAATGTTACCACCAACGAGAATAAAATGGCTTCGGGCTGCTTGCCTTGAAACACATCGATCATGAAGCGACTAGCGAGAGTTTGCGGCACTGCTGAAATTACTCGACGAACTCGCGCCCGTGATCTGATAATCCTTGTAATCAATGGTGAAATCGGCGCGTCCGCCGAGGCGAATTGTGGAGAGGCTACGATGCTGTGCGGGGAGCCAGAAACCGCCCACTTTAACGTAAGCCTGTTCGACTTCGGTGTTTTTTGTCCAGAAGGAAGGATTCTTCGCGGGCTCGACCTCCATCCTCACCACTGCAAAGTCTTCCGCATCGACCCAGATTCGTCCGCGATAGAGGAACTTGTCCTTTGTTCTGGGCTCAACCGAAAGCAGGTATATTGAACCGGCGGGGGTGCTTTCGTATCCATTCAGAGTGAAGACATAG
>JBAVHJ010000288.1:0-1518 GCA_049685715.1 Terriglobia bacterium
CCACAAAATGCTCCTCCGCCTCCTCCCCCTCCACGAAGGATCGGAGGAGGCATGCACGGCGAGCTGCTTTGCACCTGTACTGATAGGACCTACGACAGGCCGGTCGACGTTCTGCCAAATTGTACGCGCCCAGCGCTGGGACGGCCCATGTGTGGCGCCGCGCTGCGAAAAAAAGGCCAGCCGTGCCCCGCTCTCCAGACCCCCAATGGCTTCACGACGCTTTATGACCAGGTCGTTCTGGGACGCCCAGGTCCGCTTGGCGGTCTGGGCGCTGCCCTGCCCGCGGGCATCGCCATCCCTTCGGGCAGTGCCGCCAATCCCAAGGATCCGCATACCATCCTCGTCGGCACTTTGATCGGTACCTATTTCAAACCGTGGGGGCCTGCGGACTTCTACATGACCGTGCAACCCGGCGGGGTGGGTGGAGTTGAATATGCTCATGTCGAGGAGCACCGTGGTCAACAACACTATCTCGTGGTTCGAGGTGCGGCCTTTACTGAACTTTCACCCGCCGGGATGATCTCTTCCCTCGGACATGAAATGATCCACGCCGAACAACTGCGTCGGCCCGGAAACATCCCCAAGGCGGGCGGTCTCAGCGCCATTACCGCCGCTGTGAATGAGCTTGAAGCTTCCAGTTGGGAGACCGTGGTCAGCAGCTTCCGCTGGCGGATCGGCCCAAACCCGACATGGAGTTGCGAAACCTCGCTGGAACGGGACCGTTCCGAAGCCTTGCGCTCCTGCCGCGAATGGCAGATCCGCGAGTTGCTGGTCGACGTCAATCAGAAGCCGGCGACTCAAGCAGCCTTCGAACAATGGATCCGCCAGAATCCCTGGGCCAGCGCCAACTGGCTGCCAAAGAATCCCCGCTGGAAACAAGTCCGGACCAATGATCTGCCCGGGCAAGTGCCGTTTCCAACCGACCCGCAACATGGGATGGACTGCCACGACGTCTTGCCCGGCCGTTAGCACTCCCCGTTGATTGAAATGACCGTCGGGAGGTGTCGTTCGCACCTGTCTCTTATGAGTTCTAGCTCCCGCAATTAATTTCAAAGTTTACTTTCCCCAAGCGATAATTGAGCCTTTTTGTTTCTGGTGGGGTGCCGCAGGCATCGTGTTCTTTGCGATGCCTGCGAAGTTGAGCTCCACACTGACTCATCGGGCCCATCCTCCCGCCGCGTGACGGAGGATTTGCCGGTTCCATCACCATGGGGTACGGAGGGATCGCCGGAGGATATCTTCCACGGAACGTCGCATCCGCCTGGGCGGACCAAGAGCGCATGTGTGCGCCACCCGGCCATCGTCGTCCCTAAGACCTATTCCGCGCGGAGGGCGACCGCCGGATCGATGCGCATGGCGCGGCGAGCAGGTCGGTAGCTGGCCAGAAGGGCCACTGCCGTGAACAGGACGGCGCTGACAACATAAGTAACGGGGTCGGTGGTGGTGACTTCGAAGAGCAAGCTCGTCAACATTCGGGATAACGCCCACGCTACACCCAGGCCGACTCCGATTCCACTG
>JBAVHJ010000289.1:0-11174 GCA_049685715.1 Terriglobia bacterium
CCCAGGGTTGCCCAAGGGGCAACCCTGGGCTATTGAAGGCTTCCCCTTCGGGGAAGAAGATCAATCAACAGCTCAATGCCTTAAGTAAGCGCCATTCGGGTCAGGCTGGGACAAGCTGATGTTTCAACCCGAAAACTCCCGATGCTCCGCCATGGCGGATCGGCACGGCCCAGTGAGTAGATTCGGGCGAGAGGTGCGCTGTGTTTGTGGTTTGCCGTCCGGCTGATGTGTCCTTTTAGTCCTGTAACATCTTTTCAGAGCAGAAATTCCATGCGCTCCGTGATTCACTGGGCACGAACGGCAAACGCCGGGTGTGGCTTGGCGCGATCCTCCATGGGGAGGTCCAGGAACTGCCGGGCGTTGCCATAGCAGATGTTCTGTACCATCCGTCCAATCATCGCCTCATCGTCGGGCAGCTCGCCCTTTTCCATGTCGGTGCCCAGCAGGTTGCACAGCACGCGCCGAAAGTACTCGTGCCGGGGATAGGACATGAAGGAGCGCGAGTCGGTAATCATTCCGACAAAGCGGGAGAGCAGGCCGGTATTCGACAGGGCGTTGATCTGCCACTCAATGCCTTCTTTCTGATCAAGAAACCACCAGCCACTGCCAAACTGGATTTTGCCGGCAATCGAACCGTCCTGGAAGTTGCCGATCATTGTGGCAAACACATAATCATCGACAGGATTGATGTTGTAGACGATGGTTTTCGGGAGCGCGTTTTCCTGGTCCAGCCGGTCCAGGTAGGCGCCCAGCGCGTCCGCCTGCGGCCAGTCACCGATGGAATCAAAGCCGGTGTCCGGGCCCAGTTCCCTCATGCGGCGGGTATTGCCATTGCGGCGCGCGCCCAGGTGCAGCTGCTTGGTCCAACCCTTCTCGGCATCAAGATGCCCGAAGTACACCATCATGAAGGAAGCGAATTGTGACTGTTCCTGCGCCGTAACGGTCCGCCCGCTCCGGGCCCTGGCGAAGAGATCCGCCGCGACGCGTTCGGAAGGGAAGTCAGCGTAACAATAATTCAATCCATGGTCTGACAACCGGCTGCCCATCTGGTGAAAATAATCATGTCGCTGCCGTAGTGCAGACAAGAAATCGCTGAGTCGGGTAATGTGGATGTTACTGAGCGCCTCCAACATATCGACCCATGCATTAAATGCCACGGGCTGGTGGATGTTCAGCGCTTTATCCGGACGAAACGCGGGAAAGACCCTGGTTTCAAGCCTCGATGTCCGAATCATCTTGTGGGGTTCAAGATCATCGGTCGGATCATCCGTCGTGCACAGTGCTCTTACGTTAAACTTCTTGAGTATTCCGTGAGCGCGCAGTTGCTCGGTCGCCAGGAGCGCGTTGGCGCGTTCCCAGATGCTTGGGGCACTGCGCTCGTCCAGCAGCTCATCAATTCCAAAATATCGCTTCAACTCCAGGTGTGTCCAGTGATACAGGGGATTGCGAAGGGTCTGGGGCACCGTACGGGCCCACGTCATAAATTTCTCGAAGGGAGCTTCATGGCCGGTGCAGTATCGTTCTGGTACGCCGTTGGCACGCATAGCACGCCACTTGTAGTGGTCGCCTTCCAGCCAGATCTCGAACAGATTCTTGAAGGTTCGATTTTCCGCAATATCCCTCACGGGCAGATGGCAGTGGTAATCAAAGATGGGTTCGTCGGCGGCGAACTGGTGGTACAAACGCCGGGCACTCTCGCTCTGAAGTAGAAAATCCTCGTGAATGAAAGTCATATCGAATCCTTTCAGTGGGTCAAATCTCCCTGGATCCGGTTGAGGGCGTCACCTCGTCTCCGCGGACCGGGCCAATGACCGCGGACGACCGGTTTTCACCGTGTTGAGACAGAAACCGAGGGTTGACAGGGTTGATTCCAGTTTCGAGTATTCAGGAGGCAAATCGACGGTAAAGCTGGAGAACTCGCGGCGGTATGGATATCCCGTCCGCAGACGTGTAAAGTGCGCCGCCTGAGCCTGTGGTGGGAGCGACAAAGTGACGCGCAAGCGCACATGGTCCTCCTCGACGTTGTAGGCTCGCCGAACGATTCGATGCAGAGCGGACTCATCGGCAAGCTGGGCGGTGTTTAATTCGATGTGCGAAAGCTCAGGGCACCGGAGATACAGCGACGGGTCCCACGCGGATGAGATTCCGAATTGCCGGCACGCGGCTTCCCGCACCATGCGGACCGCATTCATTTTTCCATCCATCGAATAGCCGGCGACGTGCGCCGTTCCGATCGCGGCCAGGAGAAGGGCCTCGGTATCAATGCCGGGCTCATTTTCCCAGACGTCGATCAGGGCTGCCGACAGCCGACCCACCCGGAATGCCCGCTTGAGGGCCGGGGTGGACACAACCGGACCGCGGGCGGTATTCAGCAGGACCACTCCCTGCTTCATTTGATCGAACTGAGGTTCGTCGAGCAGATGGTACGTGCGGTCGGGGCCATCACGGGTCAATGGCACATGCAAAGTGATGAAGTCCGCACCCAGAATCGCGTCCAGGGGAACAAACCGGGACTCGCCGGTCACCCGGGCCAGCGGGGGATCGTTCTGAAGCACAATCATTCCCAATGCCTCGGCTGCTTTGACGACCTTGCTGCCGATGTTGCCCACGCCGACCACACCCAGCGTTTTGCCCCGAAGCGAGAGACTGTTCCGCGCCGCAAAGGTGAGCAGGGTCGCCATCACATATTCCTTGACGGAGTTGGCGTTGCAGCCAGGAGAGTTCGCAAACCCGATATTCTTGCCCCGCAGATAGTGGGTGTCGATATGATCCATGCCGGCAGTGGCGGAGCCCACAAACCGCACCGGGCTTCCGTCGAGCAGCCTCTCGTTCACGGGGATTTCACTGCGGACGATCAGAATATCCGCTTCACGGGCCCGCTGATTCGTGATCAGCGGAGTGTCCAGCGTGGTGACCTCCCCAATATCGCGGAACGCATCGGTGACGAATGGAATGTTTTTGTCGGCTAAGATTCTCATGTCAGTTACCAGGGAGGTACAAAGAATTGGTCGCTCTGTCGCAAGCGCGACCGGGGGTTTATTTTGGTCGGCTCGGAAGAGCCCCCGGCCCGCCGCGGCGGGCTTGGCGGGGCTACCCAACCCCTCGCAGTGAGGAAAGTTTTGGTAGCCCCGCCACGCTCTTTGTGGCGGGGGCATTTCCTTGCCTTGAAAGACAAATCACGACGGCCCGCCAATCCAACCCCCCCCCCCCGTGGTCCGCCAGGGGCGGACTTGGCGGGGCTACTAGAGCACTCAGCGGGCCACGCGCGCGCTGATGCCTTTCATCACCTTCTCAACTTCTGCCAGGGTCACCATCGTGGTGTCCCCCGGGGTGGTCATGGCCAGCGCGCCATGGGCCGCCCCGCACTCGACTGCCCATTGCGCCCCGCGGCCCGCGAGCAACCCGTAGATCAGGCCCGAAGCAAACGAGTCGCCACCACCGACTCGATCATAAATCTCGAGGTGTTCCCGGGTCGTGGCGCGAAGCAATCTGCCATCACAATAGCACACTGCACCCCAGTCGTTGACTGATGCCGTGCGGGCATTGCGCAGCGTAGTGGCGACCACGTTCATGCCGGGGTACTTGGCGACCACGCGTTCGATCATCCGCCGGAAGTTCTCGGGATCGAGCTTTGACAAGTTTTCATCCACTCCCTCCACTTCAAAGCCGAGCGCCGCCGTGAAATCTTCTTCGTTGCCAAGCATCACATCCACAAACGAGGCCAGCTCGCGGTTCACCTCCTGCGCGTGCTTCTTCCCGCCAATCGCCTTCCACAGCGATTCCCGGTAGTTAAGATCGTATGAAACGATGACGCCGTGGCGCTTGGCCGCTTGCATCGCTTCCCTGGCGACGAGGGGGGTGGTTTCGGATAAGGCGGCGAAGATGCCCCCCGTATGAAACCAGCGGGCACCCTCCTGACCGAAGATATGCTCCCAGTCAAAATCTCCGGGTTTGACTTGCGAGATAGCGGTGTTGCCCCGGTCCGGGCATCCCACGGCGCCGCGCACGCCGAAACCGCGCTCGGTGAAGTTGAGCCCGTTCCGTACCGAGCGGCCAACCCCATCATAGGGGACCCACTTGACGTGCGACTGGTCGACACCGCCCTGATAGATAAAATCCTGAATAAGACGTCCGACCGGATTGTCGGCGAATGCCGTGACGAGCGCCGTATCGAGCCCGAAGCAGCGCTTCAGCCCGCGTGCCACATTATATTCACCCCCGCCTTCCCAGACTCGAAAACTGCGTGTGGTGTGAACGCGACCATCACCCGGATCCAGTCGCAACATCACTTCGCCCAGGCTGACCATATCCCACTTGCATCCTGTTTTTGGTTTGATCGTTAACATGGGTTTATCCTTGTTGTCGATGTGACCGGCGCCTGCGGTCTTTCGGCGGCATGGAGCCGGTGTCTTCCCTTGCTTTCCACGCCTGTCTTATCTGGCCTCGACGGGGGCAGGCGCAAGCTTCGGAGCAAGCAGCTGAATCACCAGTAGAGCCACAAGATAGGCCGACCCCGCAATCATGAAGACGGGGAGATAAGATCCGGTCCATTGCAGAACATAGCCGACGATCTTTGCGATTAACATACCACCCACCGCCCCGGCCATGCCTCCGAATCCCACCACCGAGCCCACGGCGCGGCGCGGGAACATGTCGGAGGCGATGGTGAAGATGTTGGCCGACCATCCCTGGTGAGCGGCCGCCGCGAGGCTGACGAGCGCGACCGCCACGTACAGATTGGGAGCATGAGAGGCGAACACGATGGGCACCACCGCGAGCGCACACACCAGCATGGCCGTTTTGCGGCCCGCATTAATGGTCCAACCCCGCTTGATCAATGCCCCCGAGAACCAGCCCCCACAGATGCTGCCGATGGTAGCGGCATTATAGATGACCAGGAGCGGCACAATCATCCCCAGCAGGTTGACCTTATAGTTCCTGTTGAGAAAGTCCGGCACCCAGAAAAGGTAGAGCCACCAGATCGGGTCCGTCAGAAACTTGCCAATGGCAAACGCCCACATCTGGCGGTGACCGATGAGCCGTTTCCAGCGGATGGGGGTTGTCTTCTCGGCGGGATCGCTGCGGATATAGGCCAACTCAGCAGGGGTCACGCCCCGGTGCTCATCGGGATGGTGGTAGAAGGCGATCCAGAGAATGAGCCACACGAAGCCGAGCGCCCCGGTGGCAATAAATGCTCCCTGCCATCCGTAGGTGTAGGTGAGCCAGGGGATGACGAGCGGGGTCACGATGGCGCCGACATTGGTGCCGGAATTGAAGATGCCGGTTGCGAGCGCCCGCTCCTTTTTCGGGAACCACTCGGCAACGGTCTTGATGGAGGCCGGGAAGCTTCCCGACTCACCAAGCCCCAGCGCGAAGCGCGCGGCACCGAACCCAAATACCGAGCTCGCCAGGGCGTGAGCCATCGCGGCAAGGCTCCACAGGAAGACCGCCAGTGAAAACCCCTTGCGCGTGCCCAGCCAGTCCATGACTCGACCCACCACCAGGAGGCCAGCTGCGTAGGCCAGCTGAAACATGAAGATGATATTGCTGTAGTCGATCTCGTTCCAGTGCAGCTGGGCCTGCAAGGTGGGCTTCAGCAGGCCGATGACTTGCCGATCAACATAATTTACCGTCGCAGCAAAGAACAACAAGGCGCAAATGATCCATCGGAAATAACCGGCGGCCGGTGCTTCCCCGGGTATCGGCACGGGTTCCTCGGCTACCGCCGATTGTTCATGAGCCATCGACCTGCCATCCTTTCTGGATTCCACAGCAGTTCTGTTTGTGAAGACTGCTCCCCCCGTGCTGTGATGTCTTGAGGGTTGGCCGGTGCTTTCAAAACCGGTGACACCCCGGATCTCCGCCCAAAGGGAAAAGCGGAAACCGCAGAAAGCTTGAACGTTCAAACCCAGGTCAGTGCGTCTGTGCCGGGGCGTGCTGGGTCCATTCGGTGTGAAACACCCCTTCCTTGTCGGTGCGGCGGTAGGTGTGGGCCCCGAAGTAATCGCGCTGCGCCTGCGTCAGGTTGGCCGGCAAGCGCGCGCTGCGGTAGGCGTCGAAATACGCCAGGGACGCACTCATCGCCAGAACGGGAAGACCCATGCCGACGGCGGTCTGCACCATGAACCGCCACGCTTCCTGGCGGCTTTCAACCGCTTCGCGGAAGGCGGGGTCGAGCAATAAATTCACGAGTTCAGGGTTGCGGTGGTAGGCGGCCATGATGTCGCCCAGCAAACTGGCCCGGATGATGCAGCCCGCGCGCCATATCTTCGCAATGTCAGCCAGGCGCAGGTCAAACTTGTACTCCTCGGAAGCGAGACTCATCAGCGCACATCCCTGCGCATAGGAAGTAATCTTGCTCGCGTACAGCGCCGCTTCGACCGCCTCGATGAGCCGTCGCGGATCACCCTTGTAGGCAAGGGCCGGCCCCCGGATCACTTGGCTGGCGGCGACCCGCTGGGGCTTCAGCGCCGACAGGATGCGGCTCTCGACGGCCGCATTGATGGTGGGGATGGGGGCGCCGATATCGAGTGCATTCTGACTGGCCCACTTGCCGGTGCCCTTTTGCTGGGCTTCGTCGAGGATGACATCCACGAGGGGCTGGCCCGTTTCCGGATCCTGCTTCTCGAAGATGGCAGCGGTGATTTCAACGAGGTAGGACTTCAACTCGCGGTGATTCCACTCGTTGAAGATATCGTGGAGTTCATGGGCCGCAAGGCCCAGCCCGCGATGCAGCATGTCGTAAGCTTCGGCGATCAACTGCATGTCGCCATACTCAATCCCGTTATGCACCATCTTGACATAGTGTCCCGCGCCGCGCGGCCCCATGTATTCCACGCAAGGTTGCCCGTCGTCAGCGCGGGCCGCCATAGCGCGCAGGATCGGGGAAACCGCCTCCCACGCCGCGCGCTGTCCACCCGGCATAATGGCAGGTCCCCACAGCGCCCCTTCTTCTCCCCCCGACACGCCCGTCCCGATGTAGAGGAAACCCTGCGCTTCAAGCTCTTTGTTGCGCCGCTCGGTGTCAAGGAAGAAGGAATTGCCACCATCCATCAGGATATCGCCCGTGTCCAGGTAGGGTTTTAGGTGGCCGATGGCACCATCAACGGCCGAACCCGCCGGCACCATAATCAGGATGCGGCGAGGCTTCTCCAAGGCTTTCATCAAATCAGCGGGAGAGTCTGCGCCGGCAATTTTCTTTCCTTTTGCGGGACCTTCGAGGAAGGCGCGCATCTTTCCGGCATCCAGGTCGTAGCCCACCACCGGAAAACCGTTCCGTTCCATGTTGAGGGCCAGGTTGGCTCCCATAACCCCCAATCCAACCACTCCGATTTTGTATTCCATCACTTCTCCTAACCCGCCAGGGCGGTCTTTTTCATCAATCGGTACAGAACTTCTCCGGCCCGCGGCACGACATACACCCCCTCGTGTTCCCGGCCGCGCCATGCATCGATTTGGATTGATGCCGGATTGAGATAGCCGAGGTTGATGCGCCGGCAGCGCTCTTCAGGAATGCTCGTAGCCAGGGTCACACGGATGCGTGGAGTTTCAATGCCGGTGGCCGGATCATATTGACCCATGCCCTTCACGTGCGTCGAGTGCGCCAGCACGCCTCCGGGATAATGGCTGAAACGCTCCCACTGCTTGATGAAATAATCGCGGCAGTGGTACCCGATCTCGTCAATCAGCTTGCCGTGGGTGTAACTGACCTCGCTGAGGTGCGGACCGTAGATGACCACTTCACCGCCGTCAGCAACCGCCGGTTCCATCTTGTACATGCCCTTTGCTGCCGTCCAGAGGTCGTCGTACATCTCCGGCATGATCGAGAGGACACGCTGGAAGGGCCGCTCCACATAAACAATGTGTTTCTGGGCTGAGAGTTTCGAGGCTGCGGTCCAGGCCTCCGAGGGCGAGCCGAAGTACAGCCCGGCCATACCCTCATGGGTGACGACGAGGGCAAAGCATGCCGCCGGTCGCGGGATGAATGTGGCCGCGCGGTCAATCACTGCGCGCACCGGTGTGTATCCGGCGCCAATAACGTTGTAGTTGGTGATCACCGCACCGAGCCAGTGCGTAAAGTTAATGATCTCGGGTCCCGCAATACCCGGGAAGAAGTACTTGTTGCCTCCTGAAAATCCGACCACCTCGTGGGGAAAAACCGGACCGCAAATAAGGAGGTATTCGTAATCCAGGATCAGCTTGTTAAGGGTGACCGGCACTTCCTTCGACATGAGACCGCCGGTCAGCTGCTCGATCTCTTTGGCCGGGATCGTTCCTAATTGCACAAAGTTTGCAGGGTCTTCCCAGTGGTGATTAAAAATGTGGGTTTCGCCGACCCTGCCGTCGATAACCGGGTGGCCCACCAACTTGGTTAATTGGGCGTCAGTCATTGGGGGGTGTGTGCCCAGGGCCACCAGGTAGTCCAGCGACTTCACGCGAGGTTTCAAAATCTTCTGGAACCAGCTGAACATTTCCGGCATCGGCATCGATCGCGTGCCATCGGGGATGATGATGAGAACACGCTTACCATCAACCGGGATCGAGGCCAGGGCTTCGGTGATAATTTCGCCGGTCTCGCCGTGATCGAGGTATCGGTCGGTGAATCCTTTTCCAACGGTCATATTTTGTCTTCCTCCACCCGATCAACCTGGAACCAACCACTAATATAAACGTTGGAAATAGAGTTGCATGGGGTAATTGTGGGATCCTCTCGGTAGGGGCGCATAGCTATGCGCCCCTACATTGAAACTTGCACAATTTTGTAACATCTTCAATGATGTTCGTATTAGTTGTGTTTGGAAGCCAGCAGGCCAGGAGGCATGCACTCAATCCATCGCTTCTCGGCCTACCGGGCTCCTGGTTTCCTAATGAACGATTTCGTAGTTCCCTTTGCCTCGTCGCTGCACTTAGCACTTCCAGGGCGGGGTGGCCGGCAACAGCTTCACAAAATCCGCCAGCAATTCCTCTTCATAGGCCCCGGCAAATTCACCTGCCAGGAACTTGTACACCCCTTCCAGGTAGAAACGTCTCCAGGACGCCTCTTCCTGTCCGGGGTTGATCGGAAAGAACAGCGCGCCACTCCCGCGGGCTGCTTCCAGGTCGCCGAACGCGTCTCCGATCATTAGCACATGGTTGAATGCGTATTTCCCGGCAGTCGCCGTCTTCAGGTGCTGCTTTTTCGTGCCCATTTCCTGACCCGCAATGACCCGCACGTATTTTGCAATGTTGTGCTCCTCCCATTCGCGCACAAGCGCTTCGCCGGGTGTCTGCGAGACGACGATGCTGTCGGTGCGGGTCGCGAGCAGTTCGAGGCTCTCACGAACAAACGGGAAGGGTGGGAGACCGAAGACGATGTCGGAAATGCTTTTGTTGACGGCCAGGCTCCATTCCATCCCACGCGTCAATTCAGGATCGGGATGTTCGGCCATATACGCCTTGAGCCCGTCATTGCTAAGGGGTCTTCCCGAGGCGATAAACTCCCGCAGCCGGGGAACCTTTGGAATTTCGATTTGGCGCGCGGCGACTTCAGGCCGCCTCGCCAACAAGTCGAAAACCATCACGAGGGCCGGCCAGCGGTTGGTGCCGCGCCATTTCGAATAGAGATTGACAAACTCTGCGGTTTCACGCGCGTACTTTGAGACGGCCTGCAGGCTCCAATGCTTGATCGTGTTGGGGCAGAAGCACTCTTTCTGCTTGATCTCCATGCTGTCAAATGCGCAGCCGTCGGAGTCGATGCCGACAAAGAAATCATACTTCGGCTTGAGTTCGGTCAGGGCAGGCACAGTACAGGTGCTCATGCGCTTCTCTCTCCTTGATGTAGATTTCCAATTGGCCAGTGTTCCCGTAGGGCGACCAGGCTGGTCGCCCTACGGGGTGGACCTTCGCGAGGACGTTATAATTCGGAGCCGCTAGACGCCGCTGTAAGCGGAAAAGCCTCCATCAATCGGCACCACCGTGCCGGTCACAAACGCCGAAGCCGGTGAAAGCAGCCAGAGCACGGCGCCGAGTAAATCCTCCGGATTACCAAACCGCCCCATGGGAGTATGGGCGAGAATCGATTTGCCCCGGGCCGTCCATTCACCGGTTTCCCGGTCCTGGAGCAGGAATCGGTTCTGATCGGTCAGAAAAAAGCCGGGGGCAATCGCATTGACACGAATTCCAGTCGAGTATTCCTGTGCCATGTGTACCGCCAGCCACTGAGTAAAGTTGCTCACCCCTGCTTTCGCCGCCGAATAGGCGGGAATGCGTGTCAACGGCCGAAAGGCATTCATCGAAGAAATGTTCAGAATGATTCCACCGGCCCTCTCTGCCATGATCTTGCCGAAGACCTGGCAGGGCAGGATCGTCCCGAGAAGGTTCAGGTCGAAGACCCCGCGCAGCGCCTCGGTGGGAAGGTCGAAAAATTTCAGGTCAGGACCGGTCGTGGCCTGAGGTTTGTTGCCGCCCGCGGCGTTGAGCAAACAATCCACCTTACCAAATCGGGCCAGGACATCACGGGAGGCCTGGCGCAAGCTCTCGACGTTTAATACGTCGGCCGCAAACAACTGTGCGTTGGTTGCGTGCTTCCCCATGCGCTCCAGAAGGGCCTGGCCTGGTTCGAGCCGCAGGTCAAGGATGGCCAACTGCGCACCACATCCGGCCAGCGCACAGGCGATCTCGCTCCCCAGGACTCCAGTACCCCCTGTGATGACCACCGTCTGTCCTGTGAAATCGTATAGTCGCGCCAGTTGGTCGATCGTCATCGGCATCGGGAGCATTCTCTCTTTATCCGTGTTTGTATTCATGGGGTCAGCTGCCTATCTCGGTGATCGTTTCATCTCGGGATGTGTTGCCAAGGAATACTTCAAGCGGCGTGCCACCTTCCAACGCGGTGGGAATAAAGCCTCCTCATTTCATTGGACCCCGCCTTCATTTGTGACACCGGACATCGAGTTTTAATAGCACTGTTGATTTAAAGTGGTCATACCACATTTCAATAATATTAAAAAGTTATTACCATCACCTTAATAAAAAGTCAAGGCATTATATATTCATGTTTGCCATATATATACACATTCAAAGGTATTTATTGTTGATAAAGTTATAGGTTTGTGATAAACATGTTCTTTGTAATTGGTCATACCAAATCTTGTTTACTAATAAATGATAAGGTTTCTTGGAAAAGGCAGCAGGAC
>JBAVHJ010000290.1:0-11974 GCA_049685715.1 Terriglobia bacterium
ACCCT
Source organism: Terriglobia bacterium (assembly GCA_049685715.1). Lineage (GTDB taxonomy): Bacteria > Acidobacteriota > Terriglobia > JAIQFV01 > JAIQFV01 > JAIQFV01. Next base: position 6 of record JBAVHJ010000290.1, read on the forward strand.
GAAGTGCTCCAGCCCCAGAATAGCGGATGCAGTTTCCCGCGTCAAGACTGCGTGAGGGGGCCCTGATTTCAATCACTCATTCCTGAAGCAAGGCGTCAATCGCATGGCTGACTCGGTCGTGCAAGTCCTGGGGAGCGCCGTAAAGGATGGATGCGGTCGTGCCGTTGGGCTTGAAAATGAACATCGTCGGGACGCTGCTGAGATCGCCGAACGATTCCGCCAACCCAGCGCTGCCCATGACGACGTGAAAAGGAAGGTCCATCGGTTGGGTGAGCTTCCGTACTTCAGATTCTTTCGAGTCCACGGCGATCGCCAGTATTTCGATCCTGTCCCCGTGCCGTCGTTTCAATTCTCCCAACCACGGCAGGGTAGACCGGCATGGCAGACACCAGGTGGCCCAGAACTCCACCACAACGATCTTCCCCGATAAGGAGGCCGCGTCGACGGCCGATCCGGCCAAGTCTTTCGCACTGAGTTGGGGCAGACGCGCGAGTTCTTCCTCTGGTGAGGCCGGCGACTGCGCCTCCCGGGCCGTTCGCGTGTCCCCCTTGAGCTCCAGGTCAATCATGTGAGTCAGGTCCTTCTTGAATTTCTCATGATTTTCCAGCTTGAGCCAGGGCGTGTACCGGCCCTTCGCGCCAAACCACCCAAAATCCTCGGAGCGGGCAAGAAGTACGTCGTTCACAAACACCACGGGATACCGCTTCAAGCCAAAACGATCGGCCAGTTTCGAGGTTCCCCAGTTCTCGCTTACGAAACGGACCCGGTCGCCGTACCGCTGGATGACGTCCTGTGCCAGCAAACTTGCCGGATCGCAGAGATGTCAAGTGTACGGCCAGCGGACCAGCGTGACGGTGACCTTAGCGGCAACCGGGGTGGCGGCGGCCGTGACAGCGCTGTGCTCGAGGTAGCGCAGGTACCGGGGCAAAACCTCCTTCAGAATGACGCCCGCATGATGGGCGTTCGCGTTGTCGATCTTTTTGTCCGCCGGCCCCTCCAGGTCGAGCTGGGCAACCTCCCAGTACATTTGACCGAGGCTCTGGTCAAGGTGGACGGCGGCCAGACGGTTGCGGAGGCCCTTGCTTTCCTCTTGCAGTATGCTGAGCTTCGAGTCTTCTGCTGAAGGCGCGTCAATCAGGCCAAAGGCGAGGGACGCGTTCAGGTAGACCTGCAGCGCGGCTTCCCATCTTCCCTGTTTGTCCAGTTCCCTGGCGAAATTCAACCGCGAGCTGATCCCAATGAACTGCTCATTTTGTTTCAAGGCCTGGGGCTGGCTGTAGGATCGGATGACGTCCTTTTCCAGTGCGGCGATATCGTCCCCGGGGGAGTGGGCCTCCCAAGATGGGCTCGCGGGAAAATGCAATTGCGCACACCAGACGGCAAAGTCGAGATACCCTTTGGAAAGGCCGAGGTACTGCAGTCCGTACTCTGTGGTGGTTTCCCGGCCATACAGTCGCGCCGCCTGGTAATAGGTGCGACTCTGCACCTGGGCGGCCTCAACCAGCGCCCTTACCGCTGAAGGGAGCGATGAGAGCCGTGTCCCGGTCAAGTTTTGTTCTTCCTTGTTCAGTTGGGTCCCTACCCTTTGCCATTCCTCTTCAAAGGCGTCCAGGCCCTTGGATTCCAGGGCGTTCTTGGAAAGGGTATATTGGAGGGTGGCGACGTGGAGCATGGGCGGCTCAAGGCCATAGAGGCTGGCGTATACGTAGCCGGCGTCGAGGCCTTTTCTGGCCTGTTGAAGACTTGCTGTGTCATCCGCCGATTGATCGGAGGCGGGCGCGGAGTTTATGGCGTGTTCAAGCCGGCCGATCTGTAAACTGATCTGCGCCCGGGGTTCCTGGCCGTATGACCCATGCGCCAGCAGCAGGAGGCCCAGGGACAAGAATAAGCTCATGACACGGGATCGCGTTCGCTGCAAAGGACGGTTGAGCCGCAGTGCTCTGCCTACACGCAGTCCTGACAGGAATTCCTTAACCCAAGTCTTCATTTGGAGTTTGAGGAATGTGCCCTCATAGGATCGAGACCCATGTGAACTCGGAACGTTGTTCCTCTCCATTTTGAGCTTCCCCTCTTTGTGAGCACTAAAGAATGATGGAAACTGCTCAACGGGACGCAAAAGTCTTCAACATTCGACAAATCTCACTTATGTAAGATATCAACTCATAGTGACATTCGTTATCCCAGGAAGATCGCCTGGCATGGGTTTTGGTAGCCGGGATCCCGTTCTTTGGGATCCCGGGTTTTTCCCTGCCGGTCGCAAGAACCCGTGATCCGCGGAAACGCATGCGGATCACGGCTACCAGAGCGTCCCACTTCGTGAGATCTGTCAATCGTCACTATAATCTATCCTCCAAAAGAATAGACCTAATAACTTGCAAAGCTCATCTGGCCGCGTGGGGAGGAGGTGAGCGAAGACCCCGGATAAATCCTCCCCAGGGATGGGACCCATTCAAAATCGAAAACCGCATTATGCTTTCCCAGGGGGGCACATCTCCCTATCTACAATCTGCGCCAAACCCGAAATGGAGATTTGGAATTTGGCGGTTTGGAATTTGGGTTTTGTTTGCAATTTGTCCGCCGTGGCGGATTGGAATTCGGGTTTTGCTTGGAAATTGGGATTTGGAATTTGGATTTTGATTTTTGTTTGGAATTTGGATTTTGGAATTTGGACTTTGCTCTTACTATTCGTATCTCAGCGCCACCACTGGATCCACGCGCGTGGCGCGGCGCGCGGGAATGAAGGAGGCGAAGAGCGCCACGGCGCAGAGCAGAATCGCCACCGAAGAAAACGTCAGCGCATCGGTGCTCGTCACGCCCAGCAGCAGGCTGCTCAAGTAGCGTGTCAGTGCGAAGGATGCCGCAAGGCCCAGACCCGCCCCGACGAACGTCAACCGGAGCCCGTGGCGGAGGACGAGCCGCAGAATGTCATCTTTGCTTGCGCCCAGCGCGATGCGGATGCCGATTTCATGGGTGCGCTGTCGTGTGGTGTAGGCCGTGACGCCGTAAATTCCGACCGCGGCGAGCACCAGCGCGAGCAGCCCGAAAGCCCCCACAAAGGTTCCCGCAAGGCGCTGGGGGAAACTGGCAATTCGCTCGCCCGATTCAAGCGAGCCCACATCGAAGACCACCAGATCCCCATTCAGTTCATGGATTGTTTTTTCGACCGTCTTGCCGAGAATCAGCGGATCACCCGTCGTCCTCGCAAGCAGCGTCACGGTTGGCTGGTAAACCTGGTACAGCGGCAGAAACACGAAGGGCGTCGGCTTTTCATTCAGGCCGGTCATTTTGCTATCGCGAGCCACGCCGACCACCGTGAACCATTCGTGCGTCAAGTCGGAATTGAGCTGCTTGCCGAGCGCTTCCTGATTCGGCCAGTAGCGATTCGCAAAGGCTTCGTTGACAATCACGGCGCGCTGCGAACTCTTCGTGTCTTCGAGCGTGAAGTCGCGTCCTTTGGCCAGCGGAATCTGCAGGGTCTGGAAATAATTCGGCGTAATGATGGCCTCCTGCGTCTCCATCAATTCATTCGCCTGCGGGACGTAGCCCTCGGGCTTCACGCTGGTCGAACCTCTGTCAAATTCCAGCGGCACGTGATCCGACAGGGCCACCGACTGTATGCCCGGCAGCGCTTCCAGTTTCGCGACGAGCTGGCGATCGAATTCCGCCCCGCTCGCCTCCGAATATCCCGCGGTAAACAGGTCGTAGGAAGCGTTCAGTATATTATGGGGATTGAATCCCGGATTAATCTGCTGCGCGCTCCGGAAGCTGCGAATGAGCAATCCGGCGCAGATCAGCAGAAGCAGTGACAGCGAGACTTGCGCCACCACCAACCCGCTCGCCAGGCGCGCCTTCCGCAGGCTGCCCGAAGCGCTGCCGGTGTCCTCTTTCAACACGGTCACCGGCGCTTCGCTCGAAGCCCGCAGTGCCGGCAGAATCCCGAAAATCAAGGCGGTGAGCACCGAGATCGCCAGCGTTGCCAGCAGCACCGTGCGGTCCACCCGGACGATGAGCGAGATCGGGAAGCCTCCTCCCTCCCCCCCGTCTGACACGAACTTCATGAGGGTTCCCGCCGTCCAGACTGTGATCAACAAGGCGACCGCTCCTCCGGCCATCGCCACCGTCAGGCTCTCCACCAGCAGTTGCCGCACCAGCCGCCATCGGCTCGCCCCCAGCGACATGCGAATGGCGATTTCACGCCGCCGCCCCACCGCCCGCACCAGCACCAGATTGGCCACGTTCGCGCAGGCCAGCAGCAGCACGAGCCCGGCGATGGACATCAGGATGGGTAGCAGCGTCGAGAGAAAATAATTCATGCCATAGGGGTTGCGCCACAGCGGGTACACCGTCACGCTGTCGTGCCCTTTGTGCTCCTCGGGATAATTCTTTGCCTCCCGCTTCAGTCGCAGCGTCATTTCCTCCTGCGCCTGCGTCAGCGCGACGCCCGGCTTCAACCGTCCAAACGCAAGTAACCAGAAGTAGTGATGGTCATGAAGCAGGTCGGCCAGCGGGTTCACTTGGGCTTCCATCATGACCGGAAGCCAGATCTCGGTTCGCACCCCCGTCTGGCTCCCCTGAAACACGGCCGGCGTGACGCCCACGATGGTGTAGGGGTGCTGGTTGATTTCAAGGGTCTGGCCCACGATGTTCGGATTCCCGCCGAAATGCGTTTGCCAGAACCGGTGGCTGATGACCGCCACGGGGGCGCCTCCCGGCTTCTCGTCCTCCACGGGCAGAAAGCCGCGTCCCAGGATCGGCCGCACGCCCAGTACATCGAAATAATTCGCCGTGGCGACCATGCCCCAGACGCGCTGCGGCTTACCCTTGCCGGTCAGGCTCATCGCCGTGAAGCTGCACGCCGTGATGCCGGTAAAACTCTGTTGCCCGTCGCGCATGGCTTCGAGATCAGGATATGAAAAACCGAGGGGATTGTCCCCGGACTTGCCCTGTGTCATCGCCACAACCTCGTTGGGGCGGTCCAGTCCGGGAACGGGATTGAGCAATGCCGAATTGATCCAACTGAAGATCGTGGTGTTCGCGCCGATGCCGAGCGCCAGGGTGAGGACCGCCACCACGGTGAAGCCGGGATTGTTCAACATCATCCGAATCGCCTGGCGAAAATCACTGATGAGGTCTCCCATCCTCCACCTCTCCTCTCACCGCACTCGCTCCACAGGCGCGCATTTCTTCCTGAAGCTCTGTCCGCAGCATTACAGGTAGCATCTTTCTCACCAATGCGAGATTGCGAGTTTCGAATTGAATTGAAAGGATTTAGAGAGGGAGGCAAAACCCGAGAGGGGAGCATCCCCGTCCGAATGTGGGATTGACTATCCCAGAAGCGGACAGCCATTGCAGCTTGCCGGTATTGATTCAGAATGGGAATTCAAAACCGCAGTCTGATTTCCACCGGCGGCGGACTCTATCTGGCTGAGCGTGAAACTTCTCCCACCTAAGCCAACAGCGCCTTAATCTCCTCCCGATCCTTTCCTGCCATTGGACGGGGTCTCGATGCATGGCCATGGAACGCGTGGTGAACTGCTTTCAGTCTGACTATGTGCCACGGAAACAGGCGAGTCTTCTGATACTTTGGAATTTGGTTATTGGAATTTGGAATTTCCTGCGCTCAGCGCAGGTGTTGGTGCGCCCGAGGTGATTCGAACGCCTGGCCTTCTGATACGTGAATTCCAACACTATCGGGAATTCAAGTAGGCAATCAGATTTGCCATGTCGTTTCCCTGGAATTTTGGCCACGGGATTTTCTGTTGCTGCGCGCGAGCATACATCTGAGGGCCATGCTGCCACATGGTGTAGGCCATTCGGACCACCGAGAATTTCCCTTTGAGGTATTGGATGGCGGGCCCCCCTTTCCCGCCCTGACCATTTTCTCCATGGCAGGTGGCACAGCCCTTGGCTTTAAAAACCTGGCTCCCTGTCTGCACGTCCCCGGGATCGTCAAAGTAGTGAACCGTGTAAAGATAGGCAATCAGATCGGGCATTTCCCTTCCCTCAAATCGAGGACGTTCGATTCCCTTCGATTTCATGGCTTGCCCCATTTCAGGCGAATGATTCCACATCTGCCCACCCAACTGCGTGAGCGTATGGAGAAGCTTTTGGTTCCGCCCCAAGTCGGGCCCGACAGTACCTCCCTCACCGTCGACCGCGTGACAGAGAATGCATCCTTTCTCACGGAAGAGTTCACGCCCATGGGCCGGGTCCGCCGGCAGAACCTCAAATCCCCGACGTATACCTCCGTTCCGGCTTTGGACGTAACTCATCAGATCAACCATCTCGTTCTCACCGAACTTGGGCCAAGGCAGGTTTTTATAGCCAATCAGTTCTTGCATGCGAGGGGCATGGTTCCACATCTCTTGTGCCCAGATGAAGGGAACCTGCAGTGAGGGGTTCTCCGCCAGGTCAGGTCCCGTGTGCCCGCCGTGACCTTGAATCGCATGGCACTGGATACATCCCTTGCTTGAGAAGAGCATTTGACCGCGATCCGGATCCCCGTCCTCATTCAAGTACCGAATTTCATAAAGGAATGCGAACAGGTTTGTGGTCTCCTCTTCATTGAGGCGTGGATAATCGAATTTTTCTTCTCCCATGCGCTTCCACATCTCGGGAGCGTGATTCCACATGGCGGTTGCCAATTCATTCAGACTCAGATTTTCCCCCGGCATCCTTCCCAAGTCGCGCGCCTGGCCGCCACTTTGAGCGCCGCCAACGCCGCCAATGGCATGACAACGCCCGCATCCTTTATCAGAAAACACCCGCCCTCCTTCATGGGGATTCCCAGCCATGAAAGTGCTCAACATGCGCTCATTGCGGAGGCGAGAATATTCCCAGTATTTGAACACCAGGAAAAAAATGAGGAGAGCAGCCGCTGCAGCCATCACCCAAAAGAGAAATTCCTTCTTTTGCCTGGATTCCATTTGAGACCTCCTGAACCAGCCCTTGAGTCTTCTCCCACAGTGCGATTTCAGTAAGGATATTTCATGGGAAGGTGCTGATGAACTCCTTGTGCTTTACGCTGCTCACAATTGCCGGGTCTTCTTCGCTTTGTGCGTGAACTTGTGGCGAGGAGAGGCTGGGAATTCGCATGCTCCTGCCGATAGTGCCTGCACCCGAGCCGTCCCGCGGGTGGCAGGCGGAGCACTTGGCAATATATAACCGGCGCCCTCTCCAGAGTGCATTTGGAGTAGCCGACGCTCAGGACTAGCTTGGGGTATCTTAAGAGTCTTTTTCCGAGATTCAGCGGAGATTGCTCAGTAGGACCGCATCGGTCCTGATCTCACCACGAGATGGAAGCAGTTGTTTGTTGTCCGGGAACCAGTTGAAATCGAAAATTCAGCCGGACGCTCGTCATCGCGGGTGAGCGCCGCCGAGTTTCCAGGAGGATACCCAGGAGCGACCTCTCTTTTGGAACCCCGAGCAAGCAGCATTGTATACCGACTTGCCTTGTCTTGGAGGTTCCTGGATTTCTCGGACACGGCTGCTATAAGTGTTACCGAGCCGATTCTAATCTCACCATTGAAAAATTCAATCTATATCTGGTCTTGTGCGGTTTTTCACATCACACTTCTGTTCTCACCTCTAACGCTCGGCTACGGCACAATCAAGTTGAGTCATCACTGCAACACGAAGCCGCATCGCCAAACACAGTTCCATCAGCATCACACAGCGCTATATCCGTCCCCAGACGGATGCGAGAGAGAGGGCGTTTGCAAAAATGAGAAATGAGCGAGGATTGATCACAGAAGGGGGAAAGAGTCAGCAGTCGGTGCAAGCGCCTTCAGATATACAGCAACTGACCAGTTGGCCGACATCCTCTAATGAGATCATTCTCAAGTCAAGCACGAATGCCAAATCAATGCGATCCAAAACGGCTTCTCTTGCGACGGGCAACCTGGGATTTGCCTCCACGACCACATTTCATGGGTTCTGATCACTTCTCCGGTAAGCCGACTCACCATCCGAGTGACCGATGGCAGGCTTCGAGAGGCCAATCCCTGGTCGCGGGTGAACTGGCCTGTTTACAAGACCAATCGCCCTCCACTTACTGGTAAGTCACATTTAACAGGTTCGCGAACTTCCGCAATCGGGGACCGAAAGGTTTATAGAGGACTTACGTATTCCTGCAACGGTACGGAGTGGATTAAAGGCTCGCGGGCTATGCAATATAATCCGACTACTAGTGAACTTGAACCGCTCAGTGAAGACCAGTATGCAAGAAATTAGTAAGTTCTTCGAGCAGTCGGACGCCGCCCAGAACCATCCGTAGATTTCTCCGACGGGATGGAACCGGGGGAAGCAGTTTGAAGCTTCTCCGGCTCGGCGCGATAAAGCAACTCCAGCAGGCATGGCAGCCGTTGGAACTCCGCGCCCAGGGCGATGGCGATGAACTGGTACCGGGGGTGTTGGCCGAGTACTTGCGTTGGGATCTCGGATTACTGATTCCTGATTTTCTCTGTGCGGCCCGAAGTAATCATACCGCCGGCAAAGCAGCAATCAGGAATTGGAAATCACAGCGCAATCACGATTAGGTGGTCTTGCCGCTGGCAATCTTGAGCACGCTCGAAGTCTCGATGTGGTAATGCTCGATGTGTTCCTCCTGAAGGAAGGGCTTCAGATCGAGTAGCGGGGCACGATTCTTGTAGAACTCTTCGGAATTGGCCTTCGTGCTCCAGACTGCGACAACGAGTGCGCGATCAGGATGCTCGTCCGAGATGAAAGTGAGCAGATCCACAAAGCCGGCTTGGTCCTTGTACGCTTTTGGCAGTTGGCGTGCGGCTTCCAAGAACCCTTCTTTCTTGTCCAGCTTCAGTTTGCAGGTCATCATACGTGCGAACATAGGGATTTCCTCCTCTAAGTTGGAATTTCCATTTTGACCCTGCAGGTGTCCAACGATGCGCTTGCTCGCCCAAAAAAGCAACTGGTTTCTTGCAGGTCAAGACCTCGACGATTTCGTATAACGGCGATGCCTGCATTTTTCTCGAATCTCGTTCCATAATGGGCTTGGCCTGCTTGTCAGGGAGCCATTCGCAGATGCTTCTCCCCCTAGTGCTTTTCCTCCTCCTTTGTTCGGGTTGATCCGAATCCTGACGGCTCCTTCTACCTGCTAGGCACGGGCAGTGTGTCTGTGACAACGGAAAAAGTACCACCATGATAACGTAAAAGTGACCCACCCCCCGGGGTTAAGAGATTAGACAGGAATCATGCGGGGTCAGGGGTCCCCGCATGATTCCAGATGTTTCCTTTACTAAAGCCAGCGGTAGGTGGGTCTCTTTTAGATGATCAAGGTGGGTCCCTTTTCGATTGTCAAAAGCACACACCGATCGGCGATGCTGTGGACCATCATGACTGACGATCCGTTCCACTCAACGAACGCCACACCGCCACGGCCGCGGGTTCGTGGAATGATTCCGATCGTAGGCACAAGCGCCGTTCGTTCTGAACGTCGCGCGGCCGAATCTGTTGGGCACGAAATCGAGATCGGCCACGATTGGAATGAGTACCGTCGCTCGTGGGGTCGAGGGCGGTGACCCGCTGTTCTGGCTGTCGATCATCATTGTCGTGCGCCCCTTCGACGATCACTGAAGGCGTTATCGCGCGAATAACGATGCTCCATAACGCAGTACTGGTTGCATTTCGTCTGCAAGTACATCAGGTTCGTAAATCTCTAGATAGTTGACATGCTGACCAGCATTATTCGGTTGCATTCCCATATCGATTGATCTTCTCAAAGCAAGAGGGGGATCGCCCTCAGCGCCCATATCTCCGCTGCTGTGTTCGGCGGAGGTCTTCATTTGAATGCCGGTGATAATACGTCCGCTATAACCAACCAAAAAATCGAAATAATCAGAATCGTGAACACGAGTACTCCCTGCATGAAGATTGCTCCACTGAAGTGCAAGTCGGCGTCCCAAGATCCCAGATGCCTGGTCGACAGTTTCTCTCCTGGCCTGCTTACGCTCACCAGGATCTTTTCTACCCGGTCCAAGAATCGGTAGCCCCGGTGCTGACAGAGAAACGTACTGATTAGGAAAGTAGTCGGCGTAAACCCGAAAGACCTTCCGCCATGCTTCCATATACTTGCGCGGCGTATAAGAGTCATTGAGCCACTTCTTATGATCCTGTGGGTTGTTCGGCAACGTAAACTCTGCGGAAACCGATGTCGGTCCGTCGGCTGCGATCATTCTAAAAGCAAGCGACCTTGCGTACCTGTTGCTCAGTTGTTTCAGGAATGCGAACCAACGGGTTAGGTACACGTTATCCCATGGCATCGGAAGCTTCTCAACCGTGCCTTTGCCAGGTCCATATTGTATTGGGAACAGATCGGTCTGTGCGCCTTCCTTGGCCCATGCAGGAGCAAAAAAGCCGGGGAAGATGAGGAGTTGTACCCATTTCTTTGAAGATTCGGCAGCAGCGAACAGTTGATCCAGCTTCGACCAATCCGGTTGTCCTTGGACGGGCTCGATGTCGCGCCAACGGATCTGCAACGCGACGCCACTAATGAAGGGATTATCCAATGCTCGTAGATCCAATGCTCGATCCTGTTGCGGCTTGTTCTCTATAACGACAACGAGTCCGCTCGGCAAAGAGTTGTCAATTGATGTCCCCGGCTGCCCGGGTTCTGCCATTGCAGCAGTCGGAAATAGCAGCAAGGCGCCCGCCAAAACAAGAGCAATGTGAACAGCAAACTTTGCAGATCGTGGCGCAGGGTGGATCAACATGTATGCCTCCTCAGAACAACCGCCGCTAGTGCTTCTTGTCGTTGACCAGATCGCTGACATTGTTCACTCGGGACTGGCGCCTTCGCCTTGTGTAAATCCTGGACTCGATTTACCCGGAATTTCCGTTTTTGAATTTCTGACGGTCAAAGTATACCAAGCACTGCCTCGTTTGGAGCGATTTGTTTCAGCATTCCATCTAACTGTCCCAAGGGCCTCCAGAATGGTTCTCATTGCCCCTTAACGCAAGCCTCAGCTCCGGCAACGCTTCGATCCGCCGCGCCCTGCCCCCAAACAGCCGCCGCGTCAGATGACTCTCCACCAGCAGCAGCTAGTAATATCGAGCGTGCTTCACCAGTCGCCCGCCCGTCTTCGCCAGCCGATTCTGGAGGCTCGTCAGCCCCTATTGATGAACCGTCCAAAACTGGTCATCGATCCTGGGCATCGCCAAAAATAGCTCTTATGAGGGCAGTTTGAGAGTCGCAAACAACGCTTGTGGGATGAAAAGGATGAGTGGTGCGCCCGAGGTGATTCGAACACCTGGCCTTCTGATTCGTAGTCAGACGCTCTATCCAGCTGAGCTACGGGCGCACAGGGAGACACAAATGCCGGAGCGGCCTAGCAAATTATCACAATTCACTCCATTTTTGAAGGGGATTCAGGGGCGTTGCCTTCTGATTTACGTCCCCGGACAATCGAAGTCCCGACATTCCTCCTCCGACACAGAACTCACTCATGTTCAGCGGTTATGTCCTTCGAAGCGTAATGACCGGACGATCTTATACTCTCGGGGCTCCGAATTCTATGACGTAGCGGATATGCTGCAGAAACGCTGTATCAATGGAATCTTTGGTGTGGGTGGCTACAATGGACAAGCCCCTGTAGGACTCCATCCTCTGGAGGAAATAGCCGATCTCAATGATGGCGTAGCGGTCGTGGCTATCTTTGACTTCGCTCCGCTTCCCGAAGAGGGCGTCGGCCTCGTCGAAGTAGAGGATGGCCGCAGTGTTCTCGGCGGCGTCGAAGATCGCGCTCAGATTCTTCTCGGTCTCGCCAATGTACTTGCTAACCACCGCCGACAAGTCGATACGGTATAGAGGCAGGCTCAATTCGCGGGCGATGACCTCGGCGGCCATGGTCTTCCCGGTGCCGCTTTCCCCCGCAAAGAGAAAGATCGTGCCTGGACCCCGGTTCGTGAGCTTGTGAAGCTCCCGGTCGTCATGGACGGCCTTGCGGCTCTTGATC
>JBAVHJ010000291.1:0-5564 GCA_049685715.1 Terriglobia bacterium
GTATGACTTTCAGCAACGAGCCGGGGATTTATATTTACGGCGAATTTGGCATGCGATTGGAAGACTGTATGTTCATGACCGGGGACAGCGCAAAGATGTTCACGCCGCCCAGCCCGTCCCTTGATCACCCATTCGGCTAACCCTTTAAGCAGGGTGCAGGGCGGAGGTTGAGATGCCCGTGAAACAAGCAGGATCCGGCCCTCTCACTCGCGCGCGGTCAAATCCTTCCGCTGTTCCCGGCAGATTCGGTATAATAGGTTTTTGCGAAAAGACCACACTTTCCGACACGAGTCATTGCGATGATTCCAACCTTACTCACCCGCGAAGTGAGCAAACGCCCGCCGCAGGTCCGGCTGAAAGGAAGAATTCTCTTCCTAACCGAAGATTCCCTACTTATCAAGAGACAATTGTCGGGGGAGGATCTGGTTTGGAATTCTGCCCTCAAATTGCGGGACAACATTTCGACCGATGAAATCACCCCGGCTTACATCTGCTATTACTTCGATGAAACCCTGGGAGATTTTCCATACCTGGGCCTGAAGACCTCGACCACGGAGGGGGGCGTCCGACGTGAGGAGTTCCCGGTCACCCGCGGTTCTGTAAGGAGCGGCGGATTTGTGGCCTCGGTGGCGGGAAAGCGCCGCGGAAAAGGGTCCAGTCGCGAACAATCACCTTTCGCTGAGATGTGCGCGGGCATTCGTGTCATCGTGGCGGAGAACATTGAACGCATCTACAAGCAGAATTGCCAGAACCTGGGATTGTATGTGACTACCAATTTTGATGTCCTTGAGAAAATTCAGCGGGGCGAGGAGATCCCGCTCGAGGAATTCACCCGCGGCGAGGATGAAATCACACGACAGATTGTTGAATATGGCGGGCTTTTTAACTTTAATGTGGGGCGCGTCCAGGGCAAGGTACGACTGCCGGCCCTCAAGACACAGCCTAGGCCCATGACACTGGCGGAAAAAATCTTTGCAAAGCACATGGTTGCCGATCTTGCGAAAAACAAGATCGGGGTCCCTGCTGTGGCGCCCGGGGATGCAGGATTTGTCACTGCTGATTTGCGGTTCAGCCATGAATACGTCACGCCCATGGCCGCGATTTTCTTTGAACAGCTGGTCGGAAAGGACGAGCGGGTGAACGACCCGTCATCCATCCTCTTCTTCCGGGATCATCTCACCTTCCTCGATGAGGTCATGCCGGCGGAACGAGTCAAGATGGGGCTCTTGGATCTCGCCATCGAGCTGAAGCGCAAACAACAGGCATTTGCCGATGCCCAGGGGATACGCATCCACGGGGAACTGGCCGACCGCAAGGGGAGTCAGGCCATTTGTCACAGCAAGGTTCTCGAAGGCTATGCGCTGCCCGGTCAAGTGGTCGTGGGCAGTGATAGTCACACTCCTCATAGCGGAGCGATCGGATGCATTGCTTTTGGGATTGGCACGACGGACGTCTTCAATGCGTGGATAACCAAGGACGTTCGAGTCCGCATCCCGGAGTCCGTGAGGGTGGTGATTCATGGGAAGAAACCCGAAAACGTCACGGCCAAGGATGTTATCCTCGAGATCCTTCGCACGCCTTATGTGAAAAATGGAGAGGCCCTGGGCAAAGTGATCGAATACTCCGGGCCGGCGATTGAGGCGATGTCGGTTGATGAGCGGGCAACGATGACCAACATGGCAGCCGAAATCGGCGGGTTCACTGGGATCGTGGCGCCCGACCGGAAGGTGGTGGACTTTCTCATGGAGCGGCGGGGACTGAAACGCCCCGTAGCTGAAAAGGCTTGTGAGGGGTGGTTTAGTGATCCGGAGGCTCAGTATGCCGCCGTGATTGAAATTGACGCCAGCCGCCTTCGACCCATGGTGGCGCTGCCAGGAGATCCCGGAAACGGGGTTTTCATAGACGAATTGCAGCAGGATGTGAGAATTGATATCGCCTACGGCGGCTCCTGTACCGCGGGTAAGAACGAAGATATGGACATGTACGCCCGCGTTTTTAGGGAAGCGCTCCTCCAAGGAAAACACGTGGCAGCGAACGTTCGTTGTTACATCCAGTTTGGCTCCCAGGAAACACGCACTTACGCTGAACAGAGAGGTTACACGAAGATCTTCAGTGAAGTCGGGGTGAAGATCCTCGAGCCGAGTTGCGGGGCCTGTATCAATGCAGGCCCGGGTGCTTCCAAGGCAAAAGAAGAGATCAGCGTGAGTTCGCAAAACCGTAACTTTCCAGGGCGGAGTGGGCCGGGTCAGGTCTATCTGGCGAGTCCCTATACCGTTGCAGCCAGCGCCATTGCGGGGAAGATTGTCGAATATCAAGCCTCAAGGAAGTCGAATTGAGGGTGCACAAATGGGTGCCCCCAGGCGGGTCACCCTACTGTGAGGAGCGGAATGTCAAAAGCGTCGGTTGAGAGCAAGTCAAAAACCAAAACGGGGGGCGGCTTGTTGGGAGGATTAACCAAAGGACAGTTGATCTTCTTATATCGCAACATGCTTCTTTCCCGGCGCATCGATGACAAAGAAATCCAGCTGAAAAGGCAGCAAAAAATCTACTTTCAGATCAGCGGGGCCGGCCACGAAGCGCCTCTGGTGGCGGCCGCCATGCATCTGCGCGCCGGCTATGACTGGTTCTATCCCTACTATCGCGATCGGGCCCTCTGCCTCGCATTGGGGATGACTCCGTACGATATGTTTCTGGAAGCGGTGGGGGCCGCAGACGACCCGAACTCCGGCGGCCGGCAGATGCCTTCCCACTGGGGGAGCAAACCCTTAAATATCGTGTCCCAATCTTCTCCCACAGGGACCCAATGCCTGCAGGCGGTGGGCTGTGCCGAAGCGAGCTACCGCATCCCGCGCATGGACGATGTGAAATCGGATATGGAGAACTTTCACTCCGATGAGGTGACCTACGTTTCCCTGGGGGATGGGACAACAAGCGAAGGAGAGTTCTGGGAATCTCTGAATACGGCATGCAATCTGAAGCTGCCGGTGCTCTACCTGATCGAGGACAACGGCTACGCCATATCGGTCCCGGTAGACGTGCAAACCGCCGGGGGATCCATTTCACGGTTGGTTCGCGACTTTCCCAACCTGTATGTTGAGGAGGTCGACGGCGGGGACGCGACAGCCTGCTACGAGGTGTTGCGCCGCGCCGTAATTTATGCGCGGGAGCGCCGCGGACCGTCTCTCGTCCATGCCCATGTGATCCGTCCCTATTCCCATTCGCTCTCGGACGATGAGCAGGCCTATAAGAGCCCCCAGGAGCGGACCGATGAGTCCCAGCGGGATCCCATCACCCGGCTGGCGATGAAATTGGTCGATGAAGCCGTTGTGACGGCGGCAGAGATTGAAACCATCAAAGACGAGGTGGATGCCCTGGTCCAGACAGACGCGGATCGGGCACTTGCGGCCGAAATGCCCTCCCGGGAATCGATTTATTCCTTTGTGTATTCCCCCGACATCGATCCGACCTCTGCGGAGTTTTGCACGGAACCCCATCCTTCCGGCGAACCAAAGACGATGGTCGATTTACTCAATGCATGCTTGCATTCGGAAATGGCCCGCGATGACCGGATCGTGGTTTTCGGTGAAGATGTGGCCGATTGCAGCGACGAGAAGAAACTGGATCAAGTCAAGGGCAAGGGCGGGGTTTTCAAGGTGACTTACGGCCTGCAACGCAAGTTTGGAAGCGACCGGGTCTTCAACTCGCCGCTGGCGGAAGCCAACATTGTCGGCCGTGCCATCGGAATGGCCACGCGAGGATTGAAGCCTGTCGTCGAGATCCAGTTCTTTGATTACATCTGGCCCGCTTATATGCAGATTCGCAACGAGCTGGCCACGCTTCGATGGCGCTCCAACAACCATTTCAAATGTCCCCTCGTTATTCGCGTCACCATCGGCGGCTACCTGCAGGGTGGGGCGGTGTACCATAGCCAGTCGGGAGAGGTGTTGTACACCCATATTCCCGGACTCCGTGTGGTCATGCCGTCGACGGCAGTGGATGCCCAGGGACTTCTGAGAACGTCGATCCGGTGTGACGATCCGGTCCTCTTCCTCGAGCACAAACATCTTTATCGACAAGGCCACAACCGGGGAATCAATCCCGGCCTTGACTATATGATCCCGTTTGGCAAGGCGAGAATTGCCCGGGAGGGATCGGATCTTTCCATCATCACTTATGGAGCCCTGGTTGTGCGCGCCGTGCAGGCGGCACGCAAGGCGGAAGAAAACGGAATCAGCGTGGAGGTGATCGACCTGCGGTCCCTGAACCCCTACGACTGGGAAGCCATCGCCGCCTCCGTTACAAAAACGAACAGGGTGATCGTGGCCCATGAGGATTGCCTTTCCTTCGGGTATGGAGCTGAGATTGCGGCGCGCATTGGAACGGAATTGTTTGAAATCCTGGATGCGCCGGTTCAGCGGATTGGCGCCACCGATACCTTCGTAGCCTATAACCCGGCGCTTGAAGATGTCATCCTGCCGCAGGTCGAGACCGTGTATAAGAAGATTGTGGAATTGTCTCAATATTGAAAATCGGCTGGGGAATATCGATCGAACCGAGGTTCCTTCTGGAAAAATCATTTGAACAGACGGTGCGGATCTATTATGACCTTCATCGGCCGGAGCGGGGACCGCGAGCAAACGGTCAGAAGTATCCGCTTTTGATCGCTCTTCACGGTTACGGGGGAAACAAGGAATCGATGATGAACATCGCGAAGCGGATTAGCGATCGCGATGTTGTGATTGCTTCTCTCCAAGGTCCATACCAATTCAACTACCCGTTCGGGACTGAGGGATTTTCGCACCGGGCCGGCGAAGGGCTTAAGATTGGATTCTGCTGGACAGCGCGGTGGAAAGATGACGAATCCATCGCGCTGCATCACCAGAACCTGATTAAATTGATTGACACGGTTTCCGGCGAAGTCCCCCTCGATCGATCCCGGATTTTTCTGATGGGATTTTCGCAACCCGTGGCCCTGAATTATCGTTTTGTATTTTCGACCCCCGATACGGTTCGCGGAGTGGTTGCCGTGTGCGGCGGCGTACCCGGCGACTGGGAGACGGGCGCCTATCAAAGATCGAGCACTGATGTTCTGCACCTCGCCACGGATCAGGACCAATATTATCCGTTAGACCGATCGAGGCGTTTTGAAGCGATGCTGGCCGACCGGGCCGCGGAGGTTGAGTTCAGGGTTTATAAAGGGAGACACAAGTTTCCAGTCCACGCGATTCCACATATCGCGAGGTGGCTAAAGACCAGAATGTAATCGGATCCTGCAGGACGGCATCCACCCCCACGGATTGTTCATCCGAGGAAGTGGACCAGTCCGAGGCCACTCTGCAGGAGAAATTAATCTAATCAACGGAGGTCATCATGGACGTCAACGAACGTGAACGCTATTCTGAAATCGTGAAGCAGACCCCGGCGAGACTTGCGGCGACTCTGAAGGGGGTCCCCAAGAAACTCCTGTTGTGGACGCCCTCCCCGGGGAAGTGGTCCATCCACGAGATTGTTTGTCATATGCGCGACATGGAGCGGGATGCTTATCTTGCGAGATACCACAGGAT
>JBAVHJ010000292.1:0-4844 GCA_049685715.1 Terriglobia bacterium
GGACTGTGCGAAGCCCATCAGAATAAAAGCGAAGCTTGCAATCGCGACACAGGCGAGACGTGACTTCATTGATTATGGACTCCATCGAATCGGAAAAGCGGGGCTATTCCTCAAAGAGTGGGCAGCAGAGTCGCTTCTATCGGGAGAAGATCAACCCCCGATCTTTGCCCAATCGTTCCTTTGTAGTCATCTCCTCCAGGTCGATTACCCGTCTTTTCTCATCCCGAGGTAATACCTACACTCGGCGGACACAGGGCACTCCTCGCACCGGGGTCGCGCGGACTTGCACAACTCCTCGCCATGGCGCTTCAACAGCAGATAGGCCCGCCGATAGGCATCACCCTTCTCCGGCAATTCCGCGCGGACCGCTTCCTGCGCCTCGCGATAACTGGCCGCCCAGTTCTTTCTCTCGACGCCAAACCCCAGCCGCAGCGGAACGTGAATGCAATTCGAAGGGAGTGCTACGACGGCAGCCGTCTTCGTGAACAGCAGAATCTTCTCGGCACCGGCATCCGAGATGGTTGGAAACTTTTTCAGCGCCTTCCTGGCCTCCGCTGCCGGCCGTTTCAACACGGTGTGCAAATCGCCGTCGAATTCAGTCTTGACGATCTGCGCGATTTCCTTCAGCCGACTCGCGCGCAGCTCAGGGATCATTCCGCCAGCACGCATCACTTCAGCTAATCTTTTGTGAGGTACCCCGAGAATCTCCTCCGGCTGCAACCCAATCTCCTTCTTCAGCGCCTCAAAGCCCTTCGTCGAGCGGTCATCCGACTGCGGATAACCAGCGTTGCGATAGAGCACCATCTCATACGCATCCGTGGGGCCGATGGGAGTTTGCGTCCCGTAAAGTTGCTCCAGCCGCTTTAGAATTTTCTCCAGCCTCGTCGCCTTCTTCGCCACGCGTCCCCCGGTTTCTCGAGAGTTTGAGATTATGGCCAAGTGCCTTATTCACAAAATGGCTGACCCACAGAAATCGTGTGATGCATCCTTAATGCTGATGAATGATTTTCGCGCCGTCAAAACCGTTAAATGTGGTTGAGGAAGCCGTGCTATATGCCCCGATGTTTTCGGTATAGAGATAGTCCCCAATGTCCAAATTCCCGGGCAGTTGTACAGACAGGGAAATCTTGTCAAAGCTGTCGCAGGTGGGTCCGACAACAGCACACACCTCCTCTTTCCCGCGTCGGAACGAACGGAAATTGGGAATCCAATGATCATAAACCACCCCGGAAAATGTCTGGTAGACCCCATCATTGATATGATAGAAGACCTTCCCCTCTCTCCGGGCCTTTCCGATGATTTCCGTGATCAACATCGCGGCCGTCGCCACCATGAATCGCCCCGGCTCCGCAATAATCTCGATGTCCCTGGGAAAAAGGCGTTCGCATTCCGAGTTAATAATGGCGGCCAGTTCTTCGAATTGAGGAACCTGGCTGTCGTAGGGGACGGGAAATCCTCCTCCGATGTCCACGATGTTCAGGTTGAAACCCTTCTTCCGGGCCTCATTGAAGATATCGGATGTAATGGCCAGGGCCGCGGTGTAGTTATCAAAATTCGTGCATTGGCTTCCGACATGGAAGCTTAATCCTTCCACCACCATTCCTGCCTCAAAGGCCTGGCGGATCAGATGATGGGCATCCCCCGTTTCGGCCCCGAATTTCGAGCTCATCTCGACCTGGGAGCCGGTATCCGGGACCTTGAGTCTTAAGACCAGCCCGGCCGAACTACAATGTTTCTTAATTTTTTTCAACTCATCGCTATTGTCAAACGTCACGAGGGGCCGGTAGCGTTTGATCTTCCGTAAGGTTCTCCAGTCTTTGATGGTGTTAGAAAAAATAATCTTGTCCCAAATAAAAAATTCTTTGTCTTTCTTCTCAAGGCCCCGGACGTACTTGTGAATCTGCATGAACTCGCTATAAGAAGCGACGTCGAAGCTGCAGCCTTCATTGAACAGGGTCTTAATGATCTCCGGATCCGAATTCGCCTTGACCGCGTAATAGCATTGGACCCGCGGCAGGCATTTCTTGAACCTCCAGTAGTTTTCCCGCAACTTGTTGTGATCGAGAATAAACAGAGGCGTTCCATGTTTTTCGGCTAACGCGAGCAAGTCCTTTTTCATGGCGATGATTCCCCCCTGGTCCCCTTAAGCCGAGAGCTTCTGTATCATTGATTTCAGTTCTCCAACTTCCCGGTTATTCTCGAGATAGGACTCGATCAGCTTTTCGTGCAGTTCCTGCCCGCGGTCATACAATCGTTTTAGTTTTTTGGGTCGGGTGGTCTGACAGACATAGGCCGCTATCATCGGGAGTGCCACCGTGACATCCAGGTAGGCGGTCACGCTCTCATCCAATTTTGTCGGATCAAGCTTTCCCCAACTGGCCGCTTCGCTGGGCGGGGCGCCCGACAATCCCCCCGTGTCCGGCCTGGCATCCGTGATGTTGATATCGTAATCCTGACCGACCTCCGGGATCATGAGGACCTCCTGAATCTGCGGCTCGGTCTGAAGCATGAAATTCTTCGGGCTTCCGCCTCCGGCCAGGATCACCGCAGTCCTTCCCTTCTCGTACCGCTTGGCATTCAGGATGATGGCGGTTGAATCATTGACGTCAATGCTGGGGTTGATTTTCAACTTGAACAAATCCTGCAAACCCGCCGCTTCGGCGAGGAGCTCCAGGCCCGCCACATTCATGCCAATGGTAGAGTCCCCCGGTGAGGAGGTAAACACGGGAATCCCGTTCCGGTAGGCGGCCGCTACCACACTGACCTCTCCGAGATTGTTCTTCCGCTCGTGTTCATTCATGACCTTACCAAGGTGATGATAGAACTCTCTCGTCCCCATTTCTTTCTGAAATTCGGGTCTCACCATGATTTTTCTTAATCTCCGGTCCGTTTCCATCAAGACATCTTCGTAGTCGAACAGAATGTCATAGATCCGGGTGATGCCCTTGTCTCTTAAGTCGACATCATCCACGGTATGGCTGCCGCGGTGCATGGGCATATTGAATGCAAAATGCAAATCGTGATACATGTTGGCGCCCGTGGAAGCGATCCAGTCGACAAAACCATGATTCATCAAAGGAATGATGGCAGAACGGCCCAACCCGGCCGGGATCAAAGCGCCGGCCAGGCTCAATCCCACCGTCACATCGTCCTTGGAATACTCATTCTTAATTAAGTGACAGGCCGCCCTCAATCGACCGCCGTTGTAAGCATCCATGTTGTCGACTAACCGGGCGATGTCGGTTTCTTTTGAAATCGGCTCGGGCAAAATCCTTTTCCCCGCAAGATATTTTTCTTTCCCTGGGCACTCTGATTTCTTGTTTGGCATCTTTTTCCTCTCCATCGATTTAGAAAATTCCGTGAAAGAATAACCCGCCACCGCCCCGCAACGGAAGCAGTTTCAAAGGCCTTTTTGATTTTCTCAGCACAGCGAGAGGAAGGACAACCAGAAGGAGGGCGAAGTTAAGCCGTTGGGGGAGGCGTGAGAGCCTGAGTCTTTCGTCGTGGTAAATGGGGTTAGCTCTTTTCCATTTGTTGGCCGTATCAACCATACCCTTTCAGCGAGACTGAGGCATTCCCGCACAGCAAAATCCCCCCTAGACCTGTCATGAGAATATTCAATTCCACGCTGCAGACCTACCTCACATCCCAACGAGCGGGATCTATGCCCCACCTCGCCATCCATGATGGAGATGCCTTTAACAACTCCGATTCCTTGTGGCGAAGGACCTTTAGCCCACATCGCAAACCGCGGGATTGGGACCGCTCTTCTCCCAAATTGAGGATTATCCCTGATTCCTCCTCCTCAGTCCCCTTTATGGGGGCGCAGGATCTTTAGCCCACGGCGCCAGCCGTGGGAACGCTTGTCAACAATGGCGACAAGCCCCGTCAGGGGCGAAAGATTATCCAGCCCATGCCCGAAGGAGACGTCCATAATAAAGAACGGGAGGTTTTTTCAAGTTCTTGCCCAATCCTTTTTGAAAGCATAGATTCGGGACCGCCCCGAATTTACCGAATTCAGTCTGTCGCCCCTGACGGGGCTCTAATCGGGAAGAGATGCTGACCCCACGGCTGACGCCGTGGGCCAAAGGTCTAACGCCCCCAAGTGGGGCTGGGAGTTATGCGGATCTTTATTCCACGGTTGGCATCACAGGTTTTCTGACCCGGCGAGTTGATTAGAACACCAACCCGTTTTCAACTTTCATTGGGTTTGATTCCCGTCGAGCAAAGGGATCTGAACTGCTGACCCGACCAACGAAAACCGGCAATAAATAAGGAACAGGGCTGTCGTTTTCCTCACGGCCTTTCGCTGGCTCGGGAACCCATGGAAAAGGTGGGCCCTGAACCGCTGCGTTTGGACAGGGAGAGCTTGTGACAAGCTATTTTGTGAGTTAACATCTTCGATTGAAGAGAAAAGAACACTTCGGCCCAAGGGGCAGAGTGTGAATTGCTCGCACACCGATTTCGCCTCGCTGCTTCGGCGCGAATCCACAAACGAAGAGGGTCTCCGTCATCCGGGAAGTGGAGAATAGGAGAATCCCTCCTATCTTCGAATGTTCAGCTGCGGTCTTGCCGAGGAAGCAGATTCTGTTGATGATGACATCCCCTGCTGACGATGCCAAGAGTCCGTGGAAACTTCGGATAAGAACCCTTGTTCTGAGTTTGGCATTCGCGCTACCCCTCACGTTGTGGTTTTTTCCTGCCTCGATCAACCCGCAACCCCGGCACGCTCTCGCCATCAGCCTCCTGGTCCTGATCATGTGGGTGGCTCGAGTCCTCCCCCAGGCACTCACAGGACTCATCGGATGTTATCTCTTCTGGACCGTGGTTGGAGTTCCCTCTTC
>JBAVHJ010000293.1:0-1812 GCA_049685715.1 Terriglobia bacterium
GCATCTGTTAGAGATGGTGTCCGAGGTCAAGCGCAAAAGGTTCCTCTCGATTGCTGAGGAACGCGGTTATCGTTGACTTCACCCAACACAACCCATAGACTCAGGGCGTTCAATTCGAGAACCATTGATCAATTAATCTTGCTCCCATCAACCTTCGGTTGAATTGAGGGCGGAGCGAATCCAATTCCGATTGAGTCGCTTGTTCTCAACCGAACCGGTTTATTCAAAGAGTCCTTATAAATAGCATTTGATTCGAACAAAAGGAGAGAAGAATGGCTGCCGTAAAACTTGTTGTGATGTATCCGCGTCCGAGTGATATTGATGCCTTTGAGTTGCGCTACCGAAACGAGCACGTGCCGATGGCTGTTGAAAAAATGGTTGGCAAGACGAAGATCGTGGCGACGAAAGCCGTAGGGTCTCCGCAGGGAACGCCGCTCTACCACCGTATTGCGGAGATCCATTTCCCCTCAATGAAAGACCTGGAAGCCTGCGCCTCTTCTCAGGGAGCCAAAGAAACCCTGGCGCACGCCTTTACGATTTCCACGGGAGGGCCGCCGGTAATTCTGGTGGCGGAAGAGGAGACGTTTAATTTCTAGTTTATTGGAGCAGTGTTTCGATGCTTGTCGGGCCGCGTTTAACCGCCAAGGCGCAAGGGTCGCAGAGCAGGGCCCCATTGGACGATAAACGGTTACGGTAGCCGGACCAATTCCCTGAAGTCAAGATTGGGGCGGGTATCGGTTTGGGTACCGACGATGGCGCCATGCTGATCAATCCAATAATAGTTGGAGCCGCTTTCCACCTTGATTTGGCGGCCCGTGGTTTGGTCCAACACATCCTCGACCCCCAGGGTGGCGTTGGAGCGGCGACGACTCAACTCATCCATCACTCCCTGTCGACTCCAATAGGAATCGGAGACAATTTTTGAGATTTCCTGGTTGGTGCGGCTGACAATCCGGGAAGTATTGGCCGTGACATTCTGCTGCATGGAGGCCCACTGGGGATTCTGCTGCAGGGTGCTCAACATGTGTTCCAGCATCGACTGCGTCAATGCCCGTTTTTCACTTGGCGCGAGAAAGCCGTAAAGAAAGTTCACGCTCCATTGCGTCCCGCCTGGACTCCGTGTCGCCAGAATCCCTGCACAGTAGTATCCGTGCATTAACTGATTCCCCTGCCGGCAGGAGAAGGACACCTCGCCTGCATTCCAACTCGTCGAAATTCCCCCGGTATTCAATTGCGCGTAAAGCGAGTTAATGGCCTGGACGAGATCGGCCCGGTCGCGCGTTTCGAGAAAGGTCAGATCCGTACATCCGCGGGCCACCTTGGACGTGACATACTCTCGCGCAAACGCTGCCCCGGGGACATAGCGGCGCACCATCATATTTACACCGTATCCTGGGGAATACCATGAGCCTTCACGAAATCCGGCCATTTGCAAGTAGGGAGTGGGCTCAGTGAATGTCGGAATCTGGGAATCTCCGCCCGTGATTCGGGTCTGGCCATCCGGTGAGACTGCTTCCAGAGCCGGACGAACGTCCACAGACGCAAATCGGAATGTCCCCCCACTCACGCGCCATTGAGCCGGAACTTCCAGGCTGAAGGCATTTTCACGCGGGTCCTTCCATTCGACATAGCTCACCGAAGATCGCGGATCCACCGAGGGAGGTCCGGCGATCTTGAAGCTCTTGAGGATCTCTGCAAAAGTTCCCTCCGAAAGCCGATAGCGGTCGAAGGGGGCGGCCATTGCATAGAGATAACCCGCGGTTCCTTTGGGACTGGTTGCCCATGTAAGGATGGCAACGCAAGCCTGCTTTC
>JBAVHJ010000294.1:0-3235 GCA_049685715.1 Terriglobia bacterium
GCGGCGCGAGATTGCCGGCTTCCCCATTTATGGGGACTGGCTGGTCATCACGCGGACAGGAAAAGCCTCGGTGTTCTCACCAGTAAGCCAGGAGCGGGTGCTGCGGGCGTACATCAAGTACCTTCAGCCGCGGGCGCAGCAATTCGAGAAGGAACTGGAGCGGAGCAAGCAAGAGTACGCCGACTTCACAAGCCCCGAGGGTCGCGAGAAGCGCCGGCGCCACATCGAAGAGATTGTTGTGAAACTGGCTGACCCCCGGATCGGTGAAACGGAGCGTCGGCAAGCCGAAGCTCGCGACCGTCGCAGAGAAGAAGATCTGCGGAAGGCAGCCAACCCTGGACCTGGCGATTTGGCCTTATACACTACGGATGAGCTGAAGACCGCGAAGGCGCTGCTCAACGGGATGTCGGTAGCCGAGCGAGGTGCGCCAGCATGGCACCGCCCTGACCCCAAGCACGCTGTCGCGCTGGTGCTGGTGTCGGCGGGCTCGCCCGGCGCGCGCCCGATCGTCGAGCTCAACCGGGGCTTCTTCGATATGTCGTTGCCGCGCACGGCGATGCAGATCGTCGCGATTAATCTGGATCCCTTCGAGAGCCAGGTACGCGCGGGGGCACGGGAACCACAAGCGCGCGTGCCGTTGGCGGTGGCCGAGCAGACGGATTGGAAAAGGGTGGCGGCGCTGCTGAAATGAGTCGCTCGCTGCCGGCCTCGCAACATCGACGGTGACCGGCCAACTGGCGTAGGTATGCGGACTTACTGTTTCGGCGTCATTCTGTGGAAGATCGTCCCTGTAAAAAACCGGCGGCAACACTCATCATCACACTCAACGCGCAAGAAAAGCACAGGGACAGAAACCTCACTGAGAAGCAGAGGGACAGACACTTAATTGCTCGAGACCGTCGAACTTATACAGGAAGCAGGTGTCTGTCCCTTTACTTTCTGTGTCGGTTTGGCTCTACTTACCGGCAGTCTTGGCCCCCGGTGCGCCCTTCATTTCAATCAGGATCCCCTCGAACGCCGTGGCTGCCGTATTCTGGACACTATGCTGTACAGCCGGCCTCCAGCGTACCTCGCCGGCCTTCCCACTACTGGGAGTGGTTTTCCCGTCCAGCGTGGTCACGTTTGACGTGGCGTCGGTCAGCATGATTTGGACGTTATCCGGATGGCCGTGCATGGGGGACTTCTCTCCTGGCCCGTAGTGATAGCGGAGGACGCGCACTTGGTCGTTTTCAAACTCCACTTTAGTGTGGTTCGGGTCCGCCGCGGCGACATCTTGCGCACCAGCGGGCAAAGCAGAGGCTGGCTTCTTCGGCTCAACAAGGATTCCCATGATGGGCCTGTCCCCGGTGTTCTCCACCACGTGCGTCGCAGGTCCCCGCCACGCTGCCGATCCAGCCTTTCCATGGAGCTCCGAGGTCTTCCCATCCGGCAGGGTGACCTTGGCAGTTACATCTGTCAGAAAAATGTTCACATTGCTGGGGTGACTATGGTTGGCAGTCTTGTCGCCCGGCGCGATCATGTAACTTACGACACGCACCTGGCCGTTTTCAAACTCCACCTTGTGATGAGCTGAATCCGCCTTGACGGCATCCAGATCCTGCGCCACACCGGGTGATGCACCCAGACAAACTAACGCAAGCACGAATGTCAAGGCAGCGATCCCTTTTAGTAAACGCATTCGATACCTCCTAACGTGGGTTTCTTAAGAACATGTTAATTGTTGATTTTTGTGGCCTGTTCCTGTCTTGCTCTCTCCATTCGGCAGTTATCTGCTGGCGAGAGCCAGACGGGAGGGTCAGCTGAAGGTCTGAACAAATCAAAATTTCAAAGTCCAACGGAAATCTCGAACATCATCCGAATTCCTGATAAAACTCAGATTCCCAGTACTCGTCGGATCAGTTCCAGTATCCGGGCGTTTGGCTCTGCAGGTCAAGGTCGTATTTACTTCCCGCAGCATTATTTTGAGGAGATCGGGACACGCGCCCGGAATGTGGTTCCATCGCGCGGGGTGCTGGTGAAGGAGACATTTCCCCCGAGGTACCGCTCGCAGAGCAACCTCATGCTGTAAGTTCCCAGTCCCCGACTGCCTCCCTTCGTGGAAAAGGAGCGCTGGAAAATCTGGAGCTGGGTTTCACGCGGGATGGTTTGGGGATTGTGGACCCAGAATTCGATGGCGTGATCCGTCGCATCGCAACCCAGGGTAACGGTCTCGTCTTGCGCACTCGCCTCGAGGGCGTTCTTGGCCATGTTGCCAACGATACGGCGCAACAGAACGAGATCTGACTCGAATTCGGTGTTTATGGCATTCGTTTCAATCGTCAATTGCCGGCCGCGAGCCACTTCGTGGTTCCTGTACAAGTCGCGAATTTCGCCCAGTACCTGCAGGGAGGTGACCCGATCCAAACTGAGCTTCAGTTCGCCATTTTCGGCAGCCGACAAGTCCCTCTGCGCCGTGATCTCCTCAATCATCGAAGAAGATAGCGCTTCCAACCTTTCGGAAAACCTCCTGGCCTCTTCAGGATCTGACTCCTTCAGGAGTTCGATGAATCCTCTGAGACCGCTGGCGGTGTTAAGCAGGTCATGAAAGAAGATCCGTTCCAACACTCTTCTTCGCTTCTCATGGCTGATGTCCATCAGGGTAAAGACGGTGTAGGCCTCACCCTTCATGTGGAGAGGGCTTGCAAAAACCCTGAGATCGAGAGCTTCGACATTGCCGATCCGCACGATACGGCATTCCTCGACCGCAAAGCGGCCCTCCTGGCTGGCTAGAATTGCCTTGACCGCCCCGCAGGTCGAGCAAGATTCCGTGGTCCCGCATCCCCCCTCTCTCTCGTATGCATGCCCACAATGGAAGGCCTCTCCATGCCGTAGACCGAGAATGCTGTCGGACTTCTGCAAGTTGAGAAAACTGAGTAAACTCTGATTGGCCAGGACGATCTGCCGCTCCTGGTTGAGAACCACCACCATGTCGAAGATGTGATCCAAAAACGTCTTCACCAGGGTTTCGCCTGAAAGCTGCTGAACCTGGTCCAAGACTTTTTCAGGGGTCGCCCGTTCGGCAGGGGCAAATAGGCTCGTTATTGTTGACTTTTCCATGTGGACATCGACCAATTCCGGCGGGTTCCAAGGTTCGTGGGGTCCGCCCTCTAACACCAAATCTCTGTTCTCCCCGTTCTGCAATTACCGCTCGGCAAGCGACAAAGAAGGAGGGGAATGAAGCACATCAAGTTCCAAG
>JBAVHJ010000295.1:0-4530 GCA_049685715.1 Terriglobia bacterium
GTTCCCAACTGGTCCAGACATGGAAAGATTATCCCTTCACTTTCCTTGATCGACCAGGGCAGCCAGTGCAGATGGCACCGATTCGACGCGATTCTTCCGAAAAAGTGGATTGCTTGACCTAAACCATTGTCTGCGATAGCCTTCGTCAAGTTCCAGTAAGGCAATTCAACAGATTCGTGCGTTGACCCGATCCGTCCGTTCCCACAAGGTCGACGGAGGAACTCGCTCGTTTGTGCTTCGAAGAAGGGGTCTTTGCAAAAGACCTATTACCTCATCTCAACAATCTCAATAGGAGGAAAGCATGGTTAGTATGAAAGTTCCCAATCCCAAGATACTCTTTGCGGTCTTCTGTATCCTGTCGGTCATGGCCTCCCTCTCGCTGGCGCAAGATCCGGTCAAGGTGGCGCCCAGCTCTTACAAGGTCATCACCGAAAACGACCTGATCCGAATACTGGGCGTGAACGTCGCGCCAGGAGCGAGCGCCCCGAAGCATTCTCATCCTGACAACCTGGTCGTGATGCTCGAACCTGGGACCATCAAGTGGACGAATGCTGATGGCAAAATCACGCAATCCCCGGCCGACATGAAACGCGGCTCGGTGATGTTTGCGTTAGGGGGCACACACTCCTCCGAAAATGTCGGCAAAACCACCATCCGCGCGATCCTGATTGAATTTAAAAAGCCGGCGCCCGACGCGGGAAAAGGCCTGAATCCATCCATACCCGCCCCCTTCAAGCAGGTGCTGGATAATGCCTATGTTCGTGTGTTTGAAGGCAACTCCACACCGGGAACAAACATGGCCCAACACACCCATGGGGACCACGTCACCGTTGCGCTGACCGATGGTACCGCGGAGCTGACGGGCAAGGATGGCAAGAAGGAGACCATTCAATTCAAGAAGGACACCGCCACCTTCTCGGGTCCCTCGACGCATTCGGCCGTCAACGCGGGAAAAACCCCGATCCACTTGATCGATGTGGAACTCAAGTAAGCGAGCTCCTCAGATGCCCCGTACCCCGCTGTCTTGGCAGCGGGGGCTACTCCATGATCCTGTCATAACTGGGGGCCCATTCCGCCACGAATTGCCCCCGCCACAAAAACCGTGGCGCGGCTACCAGAGCTTCGGAATTCGCTCCTCTCCCCCTTCCCGCTTCATAATTTCCTTGACAAGATTTTCTGGATTTGTATACTTACCGGTCGGTATGATTAGTGCCACCAAACATCCCCGCAACGGCACCACCAAACAGGCCATTCACGCGGCCGCCACGGCGCTCTTTGCCGAACAGGGCTATGCCGCCACCTCGACCCGTGAAATCTGTGAACGGGCGGGGATTACCAAGCCGGTCCTCTATTATCACTTCGGCAACAAGGAGCAGCTCTACCAGGAGTTGATTCTTGATGCCTCGAACGAATATCGCAAGACCCTCTTGCGGGCCTCACGGCGAGGCAAAAGCACCGAACAAAGGATCGTCAATGTGCTGGACGCCATGTTCACCTTTACCCGCACAAGCCCGCAGTTGGTTCAGTTGGGATTCCGGATGCTGTTTGCGGCGGAGAAGGGCACCCCCCCGATTGACATTGTCGAGTTGGGTCAATTCGACCAGCGACTGATGCAGGAGATTATCCGGGAGGGCATAAAGAAGGGCGAATTGCACGGGCGGCCCACGGAAATCGCCGAGGCTTTGGGCGGGGTTGCCGCGCTCCACATCATGGACTTTCTCATCACGGGCAAACCCACCCTCGATCGCTCCCATGCGCAGCGCCAGGTGGATTTACTCCTCCATGGGTGTATCGGCAGACCTACCGGGCGGTAGACTCTATGCGACGAAAACGCTATAAAAGCCTAAAGGGAATACTTCTCGGCCTCGTCGTTCTCTTGGGGTGCCATGTGACTTTCGCATCCTTCGCGGAAGAGAAGCGGGCGCTTACCTTACAGGAAGCGGTGGCCCTGGCCCTGGAGCGCAACCAGCAGGCTTTGATTGCGCGCGCCCAGGTGGACGCCATGAAAGGCCGCATCCGGGAGGTCCGTTCCCAGGCCCTGCCCCAAATTACGATCTATTCCAATGCGCTGCGGTTGCGCGACCCGTCTTTCTTAAACGCTTCGAGTTTTGATGCCATTCCCCCCGACATCCGGGAAGGGCTGGTGCCCCGGGGCTCCAACCTGTTTGATTACAGTATCGGGGTCTCTCAACCGCTCTACACCTCGGGCAAAGTGGGGACAGCGCTCAAACTGGCCTCCCTCGAAAACGGCGGTGTCGCCACCGACCAGGCTCGCACGGAACAAGACATCCGGCTCCGCACCATCCGTGCCTTCTACGATCTGCTTCTGGCGGAGGACCGGCTCGGAGTGACTCGCGAGACGATCCAACAGCGCGAACGCCAACTGGAACTGGCGCGCAGCCGCTACCAAGCCGGCGTGGCCACGGAAGTGGATGTGCTCCGTTCCCAGGTGAGTCTCGCCAATGCTCAGCCCGACCTCATCCGCGCGGAGAACGGGGTGCGTCAAGCCCGGTCGATCCTCAACAACCTGCTGGTACGTCCGGTGGACTTCCCCACCCAGGCCAACGGCCATTTAACCTTCATTCCCTGGGCCCAATCGGACCTCCAAATCATCGTTCAGGAAGCCATGGCAAAGCGGCCGGAATTGCAGAGGCTGAAGATCAACGAGCAGGAATCGGAAATGGCGCTCCGCCTGGCCCATGCGGAAAATGGGCTGCGTCTCGATTTTAATGCATCTTATGGCTTGCAGGCGCGCGACCCTTCGAACCTGACCAACCGTGACTTCACCCGCTGGAATTTTTCATTCAATTTTACGCTTCCGGTTTTTGACGGAGGCAAGCGATCCGGCCTGGTGGAGCAAGCCCTCGCCCAGCAGCGAATTGCCCGCCTCACCCGGACGGCGCAGGAAGACGTGGTCCGCCTGGAAGCACAAACGGCCCTGGACGACCTGGAACGGGCGGCCAAGACCATCGAGGCCGCGCGCTTGAATGTCCAGCAGGCGGAGCGGGTCCTCGAGATGATACAGAATAATTACAAGTACGGGGCTGCCACCACGCTCGACGTCTTTGATTCCCAACTCGCTCTGGTCCTGGCGCGCCAAACGCTTTTGCAGGGGCTGTACGATCATACCCTCGCGCGCGCACAGCTCCGTTTTGTCATGGGGCAAGACCCCGTGGAACCACAAGAGGCCACCGATGCAAAATCGACCCAGTAAACCTTTCAGTGTCAGATTCAAGTGGGTGGCGCATCCGGGACACCTCACGCCGATGATGCGCCATTCGTGCGCCCCCAGGTTCTGCGGAAGCCTGTTGATCTTGTTGCTCACCTGGGTTCCCGGCTGCTCCAAACAAGATGCAAAACCGGCGGCTGTTCCGACGCTGAATGTTAAAACGATCCAACTCGAACCGCGCACTCTGGAGGAATTTGTGGATATCACCGGATCCCTGGTTTCTTCCGTCGCGGTGGACGTGAAGACCGAATTTGCAGGACGCATCATCACGCTGCGGAAGCAGGAGGGGGATGTGGTCAGCCAGGGTGAATTGCTGGCCCAGCTCGATGACACCAACGCCCGGCTTTCGGTGGGACAGGCACGCGCTAACCTCGAAGTCGCGCAAGCGGCATTGGATCGTACTCGCGTGAATGAAGAGCATGCGAAAACAGAGCAGGAACGCGCCCAGAACCTGTTGCGTTCCGGTGGCATCACCGACAAGGACCTGTTGGCGGCGCAAGTGGCCAGCCGGGATGCACGCGCCCAGGTGAAACTGGGGGAAGCTCAAGTCGAGCAGGCCAAGCAGATGTTGGCGATGGCCCAAAAGCACCTGAATGATTGCCGCATGGTTTCTCCGATTACCGGAATGGTGGAACGCAAGCCTTTGAATCCGGGCAGCTATGTGGACGTGATGGCCTTGGTCTACCGGCTGGTCGATAACCAGCGCCTGGAGCTGGAAACCCCGGTCGCTTCCTCTGACATGGGCCGCATCGCGAAGGGACAGGTGATTCGATTTAACGTCGCCCCCTTCCCTGGGGAACAATTCACGGCCTCCCTTCAGACCATCAGCTCCGGCGTTCAGACTCAAAATCGCTCAGTTCTTGTTCGCGCCTCCGTTTCCAACCCCACCGGCAAGCTCAAGGCGGGGATGTTTGCAAAAGGCCGGATCGTGGTGGGCAAAAAACTAAATGCCCTGGTGGTACCCGCCGACGCTGTCTGGCGCCGGACTGGTGAACCCTCTTTCGTTTATGTGGTGGAGCAAGATGTGGCCCGCAAGCGCGTGGTCCAACTCGGTCTCGAACAATCCAACAGCGTCGAGGTGGTACAGGGCCTCAAGCCGGAAGACTGGGTGGTCGCAGAGCAAAGTTTGGACTTGGCGGAAGGCGTGCGGATTGCGGCGGGGAAGAAGTAGCGGAGCAGGTGTCGGGTGCCAGTTGTCGGGTGTCAGGTTACAGAAGTCAGAGGTCGGAAGTCAGAGGGCAGATTAAACTAAGGCATCTTGTCAAATATTCGGCGTCTTCAAATCTGGGCCATGATTACTT
>JBAVHJ010000296.1:0-1902 GCA_049685715.1 Terriglobia bacterium
CGGAAGATAGCGGCCCAGATCCCCCGTGCAATAGAAGCGCTCTCCGGTGCGGGGGTGGGTGATGAACTTCTCGCGGGTTTTTTCCTCATCGCGCCAATAGCCCTTGGCCAGCCCCACCCCTCCAATATAGAGCTGTCCCGCAGCCCACACCGGGCAGGGCTCCAAAACCTCGTTGAGAACATGAAAGCTCTGGTTCACCATAGGCCGGCCATAGGGAATACTTTTCCAGGAGGGATCGACGCGCTCGATGGGATAGAGAATAGACCAGATGGAGGCTTCGGTAGCCCCTCCCAGGCTCATCAATTGGATATCATTGGCCAGGACCTTAATCTTATCGGGCAGGGTCACCGGAATCCAGTCTCCGCTCAAAAGGACCAGGCGAAGTGATGGCGGCAACACCTCCGCCCGGCCTTCGACATACTCCACCAGCATCTCCATCAAGGCCGGCACAGAATTCCATAGGGTCACCCGCTCCTGGCGCATTAAATCCGCCCAATGAGCCGGATCCCGTGTGGCCGACGATTCCGGGATCACGATGGTGCCTCCCGCGGCCAGCACCCCGAAAAGGTCGTACACGGAGAGGTCGAAGCTTAAGGAAGACATTGCCAGTACCCGGTCTTCGGGGCCGACGCGGAATCGTTGATTCATATCCAGAATCGTATTGACTGCGCCGCGATGATCGATCATGACTCCCTTCGGCAATCCCGTCGAACCGGAGGTGTAGATGACATAGGCCAAATCCTCCGGTTTTTGGATGGGTTCCAGCGCCTCGAAGCCGTTCCGCTCCAGCCCCGCCTCCTCCACACAGACCCTTCGAATAGCGGTGGGCCAGTCCAGACTCTTGTCCAGCCACGGCTGGGTCAGAGCCACATCAACCTGCGCGTTTTCCAACAGCCGGAACAATCGTTCCCGTGGCAGATTCGAATCGATAGGGACATAGGCCGCGCCCGACTGAAGAATAGCGAGTGCCGCAACCACCTGCTCCCAGCCTTTTTCCATCACGATGGCCACCAGCGAATTGGGCTTTGCGCCGAGATCCCGCAATTGACGGCCCAGCCTTCGCGAGAGCTGCACCAATTGTGAATAACTCAATCTCACATCCCGATACACCACGGCAGTCTGTTCGGGATTTTGCTTTGCCCGCTTCTCAAAGAGGAGATGTAGCAATTCACGGGAGATGGGTTGTGCAGTCGCATTAACAGTTTTGCGCTGCTGTAATTGCCGCTCAGGAATCAGCTTCTTCGCCCTTTCGTGTCTCGGTTCCGCCCAGGCCGCTTCGTCCACAGCAAGACGTCTCAGATGGGAGACATAGGCCTGAAACATGTCGGCAACCATTCCTGGAGGAAACAGGTCCTCCACGACGAACCAGCTGAAGATCAACCTTCCGGTTTCGTCGACAGACACAACGTGATCGAGCCACACCTGAGGGGTCTGGCTAATACTGTAAACGATCTCTCCCTGGCCAGCCAAGAAGCAGGGATAGAATTCCCGACTGCGATAACTAAGTGCACTGGTGAACACCACCGGGGCTATGGCGCCACGGTGGTCCTGCCGGTCGTGAGCAAGTCTTATTAAGACTTGCACTCCGCTGACGAATCGGTGGTCCAAGTCCTTCCAAAGCTGGCCCAGCAGCTTCTTGGCGAATTCTTGAAAGGTTTCGTCAGAGTTCAAATTCACCTCAAGCAAGGTCAGAGTTGTGAAGTCTCCTACCAGATCGTCGACCTGTGGATGTATCGGAAAGCGATTGAAGAGCGTCAAATTAATCAAAAATCGCGGTTGCTTGCTCCATGTAGCGAGTATGTCTGCGAATGCCGCCAGGAGCAGGCCATTTTCGGTGAGACCAACCGCAGCGACCTTTCGTTTCAGTGCCTCCCAGAGGGCGGGTTCGAGGCTGCCTTGTCG
>JBAVHJ010000297.1:0-5002 GCA_049685715.1 Terriglobia bacterium
GATTTTTTCTTCTGGGGCAATACTCCGGATTGATTTCTCAAGGGAGACATTTGCCTCGGGATCAGGCTACCGGAATGGCGGGGCTTTCACCGAACTCCTCACCGGGGCATTCTGCGATGATCCTTAAGTCCACATCTCCACCATCCACCCCCGATTTCAGAACTCTCTTCGAATCCGCACCCGGACTGTACCTCGTCTTGACGCCAGAGCTGCGGGTCGTTGCTGTCAGTGATGCGTACCTGGTTGCCACCATGACCCAGCGCGAGGAGATTCTCGGCCGGGAACTCTTCGAGGTATTCCCGGACAATCCGGACGATCCCGGGGCTAGTGGCGTGCGCAACCTGAGGGCGTCGCTCGAAAGGGTCATACAGCATCGCCGCGCTGATGCCATGGCGGTGCAGAGGTACGACATTCGGCGGCCGAATTCAGAAGGCGGCGGATTCGAAGAGCGGTACTGGAGCCCGTTGAATTCGCCGGTGTTTGGGGAGAATCAGGAGATTACTTACATCATCCATCGCGTCGAAGATGTGACGGAGCTTGTCCGCCTCAGGCCATTAGAGATCGAGCAGGGCAATGTGCCCTCATCTCCGGTGCGAGACGCAACCGGGCAGCCGATGTATCGCACCTCCATGATTCAGGACACCAACGAGCGCAAGCGGTCCGAAGAGGCGGTGCGTTTCGGGGAGGAGCGGCTCGCCGCCGTGATTGACAATGCGATGGACGCCATCATCACGGTGGACGAGAATCAGCGGGTGGTCCTGTTCAATGCTGCCGCTGAAAAAACCTTCTGTTGTTCCGCATCGGAGGCCGTCGGCACGCCCCTCGACCGCTTTCTGCCCGAGCGCTTCCGGGAAATACATCGCAACCACATTCAAGAGTTCGGGGCCACCGGCAAGACTGTTCGCTCGATGCAGTCCGGGGGGACGCTGTACGGGCAACGAGCAAATGGCGAGGAGTTCCCCCTGGAGGCCACGATTTCGCAAGCGAATATCAGTGGACAGAGACTCTACACGGTCATTTTACGAGACGTAACGCAGCGGAAACAGGCAGAAGAATTGGCCAGACTTTATGCTCAATCCAAAGAGCTGGACCGGGTCAAGACCGAGTTCTTTGCCAACGTGAGCCATGAGCTCAGGACTCCTCTTGCACTCATTCTTGGCCATACGGAGAAACTGCTCCTGGATGGAAACCTGGGGGAGCGGCGACCGGACCTCGAGATCGTGAACCGGAACGCAAGAATACTTCTCCGGCACGTGAACAATCTACTCGATCTCTCAAAGCTCGAGGCCGGGGGGATGGAACTGACTTATTCGGCAGTGGACCTCGGTTCGGTGGTTCGCCTTGCCGCATCGAACTTCGAGGGCGTAACCCTTGAACGAAGCATTACGTTAAAGGTTGACGCGCCTCCGTCGCTTCCCGCAGAGCTCGACGTCGATAAATTTCAGCGTGTGTTTGTGAACGTCCTCTCCAATGCCTTCAAGTTCACGCCGCCGTCCGGATTCATTCGATGCGCCGTGCGTGCGGCGGAGTCGGCTGGGGCCGCCGGGCGGGGCCTTGCCATCATCACGGTCGGTGACAGCGGGCCGGGGGTGCCCAAAGAAATGCGGGAAGCTGTGTTCGAGCGCTTCCGCCAGCTTGAGGGTGGCTCCACTCGGCGGTTCGGCGGCACGGGACTGGGCCTGGCAATCGCCCGCGACTTGATGGGACTTCTTGCGGGACGTATTTCTGTCGACGACTCCCCGGAAGGTGGAGCGCTCTTTACGATGGAACTCCCCCTCCGGGCCCCGGCCGGCGTCAGGGTGCATCCGGGCGTATTAGACAAGGGCGCTAACAGCAGAGAGGTGGCCGAGGAAACCGTGGAGAATCTCCTGGAGGATCTTCGTCCGCGCGGTGTATCCACGGCCTCCGTGCCCGAGAATGATACGGGCAGCCCGCTCATCCTCGTCGTTGAGGACAATCCCGACATGAATGCCTACATCGCGGAACGGCTTTCGCATGACTTTCAAGTGGTGACTGCCTTCGATGGGAAGGAGGGGCTGGAGAAAGCCCTCGCCCTTTCCCCCGATTTGATTTTGAGCGACGTGATGATGACGGAGATGAGCGGCGACCAGTTGGTCTCCGCGCTTCGGGCGCGGCGGGAGTTTGATGACGTGCCGATCGTGCTCCTGACCGCCAAGGCCGATGACGAGATGTGCGTGCGCCTCCTCAGACAAGGAGCTCAAGACTACATCATGAAGCCGTTCTCGGCCGAGGAGCTGCGGGTCCGGGTCATGAATCTCGTGGAGATGAAGCGCGCACGAGCGGTACTTCAGAAGGACCTCCTGAGCCAGAACCGTGACCTGGCCTCCCTGGCGAGTGAGGTCACACGCAGGAAGCGTGAGGCCGAGACGGGACTTGAAGCCATGCAAGTGGCGTGCGATGTAGCGGAACGGACGAGTCGCATGAAGAGCCAATTTGTCCGCATGATCTCCCACGAAGTGCGGACCCCGCTGGCAATCCTTCAGCTCCGTTTGTCAGACCTGGCCCATGGACTGGATGCGACGCTCTCCCGGGAGCAGAGGGATCGAATGGCGAGGATCTCGACCAGTATCCAGGAAATTGCCCGCCTGTTTGAATCCCTGTTGGAATACGCTCGGGTTGAGAGCGGCCGACTTAAGACCAAGATGGAATCATTTCGTCTTGAGATGTTGGCGGGAGAGGTCTTCAACGAGTTCCAGCCGCAGGCGGAATCTAAGGGGTTGCGGGTTGGTCTGACGATTGAACCCGCACTCCCCCCCCTGTGGAGCGACGTCCGCCTGGTCCGCGTTGTTCTGTCCAATCTACTCGGCAATGCGATCAAATTCACGGAGCAGGGCCGAATCGATCTCTCCATCAATCATGATGCTGAGGGGCACCGCATAGCGGTCACCGATACCGGCGCGGGCATCCCGCCGGAGCATCGAGAGCGCTTGTTCGAACCCTTTGAGCACCTGGAGCCGGTATCCTTCAAGCATACTCCCGGCGTCGGGCTTGGCTTGACTCTCGCCAAAGAGATAGTTGACGCTCTAGGAGGCCGGATTGTGGTAGAGTCGCAAGTCGGGGCCGGAAGCAAGTTTTGTGTGATCTTGCCGACCCCCGCAGCCCTGGAACCAGCGGCCACTTAGGAGGAAGTCGTATGGCAGAGGTCATGATCATTGATGACAACCAGGCTGTTCTAGAAGTCCTGGGAAATCTGCTTCGCCATCAGGGCTATACCGTTTCAACCGCGGCCGACGGGGCGGAGGCCCTTGCTTACCTTCGAAAGAATGGAGCTCCCTCCCTCATTTTGCTGGACCTGATGATGCCTGTCATGAACGGCTGGCAATTTCGAGCCGAACAACTTAAAGATCCCGTCCTGCGCTCAGTGCCCACCGTGATCCTCTCCTCCATCTTTAATATCGAGTCAGAAGCAAGAGTGCTTCAGGCGGACGGTTATATACCGAAGACCTTTGCCTTCGAAGAAATCCTCGGTATGGTCCGCAACTATTGCTGAGCCGGGCCTGGCAGGAATTTAAGGTCAGGCAGTGGTTTGCCAGTCATCGACAAAGGTCTTGCCGCTCTTGTCGCTTACTTCGATCTTGCGGAAGGTGAATGAAATCTGGTCGAGTGCAAGAAGGTGGGTTCCCCCTGGCGGCGGCACGCTCTGGGTGGTGTCCCTGTAATCCAAAATGGAAGCATCAGTAAGCTTGATGGAGTGATCGAGTTGTTCCAGTCCCCGGGGTGTGGTCCCGGTGAATTCGAAGAGCACCGAAGTCAAGACCTCGTTGGTCGCCAGGGCCGTCAAGATCTGCAGAGTAGCCGCCCCCCATTCCTTGGTGATGACAATCGGTTTCCACTGACGTTTTCCGCTCGCCTGTCCGGTGGCCGGGTCGCGAGGTGACTGCAGCTCAAATTCGAAACTGAGAATCTCAATTCGGTCTTTTTTCTTTCCACCCTTGCCATCGCCCGCGAACGTACCCTGTTTCGCACCTTTGATCGTGACGTAAGCTCGTTCCGCCATAACACCTCCACTCGATAGAGTTGGGTTCAAGTCGCATTGGATAGTTGTTCACGTCGCCCTCTTGAGGTGGATCCTTTCGCCGGGGAGGACGTGGCCGCAAATCCCATCCTCGAAAAAAGTAGTCAGACCTGGACATTGGACACTCTGCGGATTGCTTCTTGAACATGACGTGGGGCCTCCGGCAGCGCGCTCTCTCTAGACGCGGTCGGGTTGTCCAATGAACTTCAGATGTATTTGAGTGCTTCTTCAGCTTCTTTGCGGACAATATAAGCACGGTCCCAGTCAAAATTTCCATCGATACCCAAAAGGAGATGACACAACGTTTTGAGTTTCTCCCGCTCCGAAGGATTCAGATGCCCATATCTTGCCAGTTTGCCTAAACTGCGGACTGCCTTGGCGCGGATGCCCGGACTTGTATCAGCCAAATTGTTTTGTAATTGTGTAACAAATTCCCGGCGCAACTCTTCTGATAAATCAGATGGAGGAACAGATTCAGCAAACTTCCCGATCACGCGTGTTGCGGTGTCGCGGAGTTCGCGGTCGGGCGATTGAGCCGCTTCGAGAGCCAGGTGAGAGGCCTCCACAATCTCCGGTGATTTGATCTTTCCCAATGCATAAAGGACAAACGTGCGACGAGCTGGATCATCCGAAGTCTGGTAGACGGTCATGAGCGGCTTGATGGCATTCGCCCCAATCCGGCCCAAGGCATGAGCAATCGCCACTTGCACTTTCAGGTCCCCC
Source organism: Terriglobia bacterium (assembly GCA_049685715.1). Classification (GTDB taxonomy): domain Bacteria; phylum Acidobacteriota; class Terriglobia; order JAIQFV01; family JAIQFV01; genus JAIQFV01. The sequence continues at coordinate 4,760 of JBAVHJ010000297.1, forward strand.
GCGTCCAAATTCCCTACCAAAACCGGAATGACCCACTCCCCAAAACCCGCAACGAGAGTCGCGGCTTCATCGAGTATGGGCACGAGCTCGGGATGATCCAGCGGATCAATGTAAAAGATTGCCGAAACCATTTCAAAAAGTGGCTTGGCCTCATCAGGACTCATCTGAGCAATCTGACTTTTTACAAGCCCCAGCCCCTGTCGTAACTCACCCGGCTTCGTGCTCATCAAGAGTGCCTTGATG
>JBAVHJ010000298.1:0-2227 GCA_049685715.1 Terriglobia bacterium
CTCCCAGTCCTGAGGCTGGCGCCTCAGGCTACGATTCTATCGCCCGCCTTTGGCGGCTACATGTGAGCACACATTGGAACCTAACCCTAATACCTTCCCAATGCCGCACACAATTTCCGGAAGACCCATTTCTTTCAGTGGCACCTCCAGATTTTTCCTGGCAGATAATGCCGATGGTCTGTCACCATTGCGGGGTTCCCGGCTGGTCCAAGTTTCCAAAGGGGGGATTATTTCGGGGGCGGAAAACAGTTTCTAAGGCCTCAATACTACCCTCTTTTCCGATGACCGACAAGAATTTCGAGGAGTTGACTTGGTCCGAAGGCAGCGGCAATCGACAATTTGAATTTTACCGCAAAGGCACAGGGGTGCCGGCACCGATATCCGACCTTTGTTTCATCCACAGATTTCGAATGTCGGGAATGTCGGGGTCGGACCAAGCTAAGTATTCTCAACGAAGAGGATAACATCCAAAACAGGGTGCTTTTGAGGCTTAAACGACCCTTTTCGAGATCAATAATCACCGCGGAGGCGCCGAGGGCGCGGAGGAGTTCCACCGGGTTTTCGGGTCAGGCACCGAGATTCGTAAGTTATGGATCTCTGAGCCGGGAAAGTCAGGTTCCAATGGCATCATCGTAAAACTTCTCGCGATAAATCGGGCACAATCCCTTCTCGTGAATGATCCCGGTGACGTCCTTGATTAACCCGCTGTTCCCGCAGAGATAAACCGCGAGATTGTCCACCGACGAGGCGTGTTCCTTCACCAGCCTAGTTACCCGTCCTCGCTCTCCGGCCCAAGTCTCTCTTGGATGGGAAAGCGTTATCACAAAAGAAAAATTTGGAAGACTCCGAGCCAACACCTCCAACTCATCTTGATAGTAGAGGTCCCGCTCGCTCCGCAAACCCCAATAAAGAGTGATTGGATTCACAGCTTGACGCTCCAACAAGGAGTAAAGCATGGAGCGGATCGGAGCAATGCCAGTCCCTGTCGCGACGAAGAGGTATTCCCGCGCCTCATTGTCATGAAGATAAAACGCCCCCGCCGGACCGGAGAAATTCACCTCATCGCCATCTTTCAGACTATAAAGAAACGTTGAGCCAGGCCCGCCTTGAACCAAATTAAAAACGAGCATGACACTACCTCGCAGGCTCGGGGGGGAGGCAATGGAGTACGGACGCGAAGTCGGTACCGGATGATCTTTCCTAAGAATCTTGAATGAAATGAATTGTCCCGCCTTGAAGTCAATCAGTGAAGGATCGAGCAGATGCAGGTGGAGTTCTCTCACATCGTGCGTCAGATCGCGTATTCGAGCAACCCGCGCTTTGAATTGTGGGATCGGCATGGTGACTGGGTCTGAAATCTAAAAGATCCTTGAAGCGGTCCTTCCGTCCAATCATCTTGAAAAATAATGGGGTCGGACCAAGCTAAGTTGTCTTAACAAAGAAGATAACTTCCAAAACAGGGGCTTTTTGAGGCTTAAACGGCCCTTTTCGGCCTCAATATTGTCCCTGTGAGCTGCTTCGTGGCTGGCAAGCCGTTTGGATGGCATCAGACGATATTCACCGCCGTGGCGCAGAGTCGCAGAGCCAAGAACCCGAGCCATGGTAGGCGCCGCTATGATTTTCCTCCAAGGTCCTCGATCTTGATTCCCCGGCCGGCCCTGACCTTCTGTCGGGCAGCCTCAATTCGTGCGAGAAATCGAGGATCATGCTCCAGCCGGTAGTCGAACCAGTCGTCGTCGGACTCGAAGCCAATCAGAACTCCGGCCGGACGGCCATGCCGGGTGATCAACACTTCCTCTTTCTCGGCGAGCCTTAGAAACTTTGACAGATCATCTTTGACTTCAGAAAGGGCGGCTTTCTTCATTGGGGTTCTCCTGCTTTTTCCAACCATGCCATGGTTTTCGATTTCTCGACAATGGCGAGTACTTCCACCATGTTATAGGGAAAAGCAGTTCAAAGTTCAAGGTTCAAAGTCGCAAGACGGAACTCCAAGCCATCCCGTTGGGCACCGGCATTCGACATTTGTTTCATCCACAGATTTCGCGGATAACGCAGACGGATTCGGAGAGAATAATTCCAATGGGAAGGCCGGGTGGCGCACACATGCGCTGTTGGCCCGCCGCGTCGGGCGGCCTTCTCTGAGAGAGACCTCGTCATGCGGCTAAAGAGCAAATCGATTCTTCACCGCACACATCGCGAGAGACGCGATGTATGCGCCACCCAGTCC
>JBAVHJ010000299.1:0-2045 GCA_049685715.1 Terriglobia bacterium
GAACCAAACAAGTGAACCCGGCAGACACCCTGTTGCCGCACCGCGCCCTGCCCGCCGCGCTTCAATGGATCCCCGAAGATATCCAAACTGCTGTTGGCAATGGCAATACCGGTATCATAGCCACCACCCGCCACTGCACCTGTGGCCGTGGAGAGGAACTTGCAGAGCAGGTTGGTCACGCAGGCGTTCAACGTCTCAATGGCGTCCGGAGGTGGGCCATTCAAAGGATTCTTCACGAAGCTTAAGATCTTGCTGCTTGAGACTGTACTTGAAAAGGGTCCGCCGCTGGCATTTGGACCCAGCGTGACCGAAGCCGTGATAGTCCCGAACACTGGCGGAACCGGAATTGCGCTAGGTGTAAAAGTCACAGGAATAGTGACGCTTTCAGAGATTGTCACTATATCGGCATCCGTGAAGTAAACAAAACTTGTATTAGCCACAGCAGTTGCCGAGGTATTGGTGAACGAAGTCGTTGTCGGATCTACCAGGGTCAGCTCCAGAGCAGGTGCGGGACCACCCACAGTGATTGGCCAAGACACCGTCACGCCAGGGAGAACACTGCCAATCGTGATCGTCAACTGAGTACCCTTCGACGCCGCTTTAGGGGCCGGGCTGCCGACATCGACACCTACACCACTCGGTTTATGTTGAGCATCGTTCTCATCGGTGACTGTTGTCAAAGCCGAGGGGAACCTCTCTGAAACCAAAATGTCCCCGGTTGAGCTTGACCTCGGCTGGCAAATCAAGAGCGCGTCTGCCGGAGTCACACTCACCTTGATTTCATCCTGTACGAACGCCACCGGGAAGTTATTGACGTTGTCAATTTGGAAAGCACCTGGAGGAGTCGCAATGATTGTGCCCAGCACTTGTGTTGCCACCGGGAGATTCGCATCGGCGATGTTCACGCGAATTCCCGAAATACGGATAATAGTCGCCGGAGCCCCAGTAGTTGCGGGCGCAGCAGCGGTCCCAAATAATTGGACCGTAATGCTATTCGTGGCAGAGGTGTTCAGGGCTGCGTTGATAATGGTAACGTTACCAATCGTAGCACCAGTAGTTTCACTTTCTATATTTGCAATACGCGCGTTGATAGCGGTGTTACTCGCAAACGAGAAGGTGTTTACTGTATCCGCCGCGTTCACAATTCCAAATATCGGTGAAAGGACCACCGTAAAGGACACGGGATTAGTCGCAGTGGCCGCTGTGTTGTTGCCTTGCAAAAATGTTCCACTCACATCGCAAGTCATTGTCAGGTCACCCACGTCTTCCGTCTGGCCGTGCTGACGAACTTCGAAGGTCGTGCCGCTGAGGATGAAGTGCGGGGCTTGGAGCTGTGCAAACAGCGCCGAGCTCGACAGCACAAACGTCAGAGCAAGCACAATTAAGGTTAATTTTCTTAAAGACATCTTGTTTCTCCTTTTGTTTAGAATAGGCAGTTGCTCCGCCATCCTCTCCTAAAGCTCTAGATCGGCAGACGGAATGGATTTTACTCGAAGGGATTGTTTGTTTACCCCGAAGTCTCGGGGGTAGTACCGGGACCGTAAAAAAAGAGTTGAATTGCGCCGCTGATTCAGGATCTCGCTCCAAACCTTCGGAGGAGCAATTTCGGGCTGGTGCTTTGCGCAATCAGCGTGGCATCACGCGCCAATTTCCGACGCCTCACCTCCTCTTCAACCAGATTGTTTTGATATGATACGAAAGATTCCATCGATTGATCGCTACCCTGAGTCACAACCTCAAGAATTCTGTTGGAAAGACCCTCTAATAAATTGGACTCACGACCAACGATGAGGTGAAGCCTCGAAACTCACGCCGAATGTAACATCCATCATTTTCAGTTGTCAAGCGCTTTTCAGTGATTTGACGGCCTTTATCCGGCGGCTTGCTTGGTGCACCCACATCTTACAATCAATAATTGAGACGGAAAGAACTTCATTTTTTTGAGATTTTTTTGTGAGGAGGGCGAAAAAAGCTCGATTCACCGCAAAGACGCGCGAGAGGCGCGGAGGAAAGCTATAGGGGGCGTCCGCCACAGCGGACGCCCC
>JBAVHJ010000300.1:0-7733 GCA_049685715.1 Terriglobia bacterium
ATCCCTACTACACCATCATGAAGCTGGCGTTACCGAAAGAAGCCATGCAGGCGCAGCGCGGTCGGGGAGAAGAGGAGTTCATTCTCATGGTTCCGTTCACCCCATCCAAGAAGGACAACATGATCGCCTGGATGGCGGCACGGTGTGATGCCCCCAACTATGGAAAGCTGGTGGTATACAATTTTCCAAAGCAAAAATTGGTCTATGGCCCCCAGCAGATCGAAGTGCGCATCGATCAGGAAACTGAAATTTCGAAGCAACTGACCCTTTGGAATCAAGGCGGATCCACCGTCATCCGCGGGAGCCTCCTCGTCATCCCGATCGAAAAATCGGTGCTCTACATCCAGCCGCTCTACCTTTCCGCCGCCCAAGGGGGGAAAATTCCGGAATTGAAACGTGTCATTGTGGCCTATGGAAATACCATCGCCATGGAGGAAAATCTGGAATTGGCCTTGGGCCGGATCTTCGGAGGAGCAGCCAAAACCGAAGCGGCGACGCCAGCTGCCGCGGTTTCCGCTGCCACTGCCCCGGCGCTGCCTTCCTTCAATTTGGACGCTGCAATCAAGGACGCTTCCGACGCTTACGAGCACGCCCAACAGGCGCTCCGCAATGGGGATTGGACGGCCTATGGCCAAGAGCTGAAAAAACTGGAGTCGGCTCTGAAACGATTGCGAGAAAAGAAATAAGAGAACCCGGTTCCTTTGGGTGTCTAGCCAGAAAGGAGTCCTTCTGATTGGAATGAGTAGCATGGCCCGTGACGGCAAGTTAACGGGTTACCACAATAATAGGCGACAAAGCCGTTTGCCCGGCATGGACCTTACGGAAATAGCCACCATCTTTGATCATCCTTGATCGGTTGAAGCTGTCAAGCCACTCTGCTTCAGGGGCGAGGTGGAGTGTTCGCAGGTGCCTTTTCGCCTCCGCTGTCCTGCCGTCGTCCCGGGGCGTCGCCTTTCATCAGCTTCAAGACTTCGCCAGTCGCCAGGTCCCTTCCCTCCTCCCCAAGCCGGTAATGGATGTTTTTGACCTCCTGGTCCTCCGGACGGAAGGTGTCGGTGATGAACATGATCGACTGCGCATGCATGGGAAGGCCGTTGACGAAGACCCACACGGGGCTTAATACAATCCACCGCGGACTTGAGCTGGTGGATCGGTTCAGGGTCAGTCCGAGTTCCACCCATTCGGCATTGAACGCGTCTGAGACTTGTGGATTCTTTGCCCAAAGTACGAAGCAAGTGTGGTAAGCCTCAAAGGTAAGAGAGCAGAGAAGCAGAACGGTGGCAATGGGAATCCAGGAACCGCGCACACGCCGGGTTGATGCATGGTAGATCCGGACACCTCCCGTCGATGCCAAAACGAAGGTGGGAGGGATCATAAGAATGGACCTAAGAGCGTGGGGAATTCCACCATAGGACATCATGACCGGAACGGCAGCGAGGAAAAACCACGCGAGGATAATGGCGTAACCCGGGCCTTCCTTTATTTGGTCCGGCGCTCTCCCCCTCAAGGTCTTCACTAGAACCGTCACGCTCTCCCCAACACCCACGACAAGAAGGATTCCAACCGGCCAGAAAACCTCCGGCCGCCCGGAATAGTTATGCCGCCACAGCTGATCTCCCCGAAAATTGAACATGGCTGCAGTCTTGAGACTGTTGAGGACCAACTCCTTCAGAGGAGCGGGGGAGTGGAAGAAGGAAACTTCTCCGCTTCGTCGAAAATAGATCGTGCTGTGCTCCAGAGCGAAGTAAACCAGCGGTGCACTGGCGATCAATGTGAACAGCAGGAAAGTGACAACAAGGGCAAGCGGTCTCTTCCCGGGTCTCTTGCAATTTGATGATCTTCGTAAAAGGAAAAGGACAACCGGGATCACGAGTAGCGGGGTGATTTGGTACGGGGTGTACGAGTGGAAGCCGAGGCCGTACATTGCCCCACCGAAGGCAGCATAAGGGAGGAGGTGCGGAAGCTTCTTCTCCTCCCCTTCTTTTCTGAAACCCGCGATAAGAAAGTAGAGGGACCAGGTGAGAAAGAATGGCGCCATGATCGCCTGAAAGGCGATTCTTGAGAAAAGAACGTGCCAAAAGCTGGTTGCCAGCAGAAAAGCCGACAGGAGGGCTACTCTTTCAGAAAATAGTTCCCGGGCCAGAAGATAGAGGCCCACTACAGTCAGAATCCCGAAGAGAGCGCTCGGAAGTCTCAAGACCCAGGGTTCATGCACACGGAACCATCTCAGGAAGCCGGCCTCGATATTGACAAAGAGCCCCTCACGTCCGTTATTTTCCGGATAAAAGACTTTGAACTCTCCGGTGCGGAGGGCGGTCTGAGCATTATTCCCGTTGATCGCCTCGTCCCAGTAGAGTCCGGGAGGGACGGTTCTGAGGTGCGCAAGTCTCTAGAATGCGGCGAGGAGGATTATGAGCAAGAAGAGGATACGAGACTTTTTCTTCTCCATCGTCTCGATAATACAACTGAACCCCCTTTCCCCATTCAGGATTTTATGAGGCACGGGAGCTTACGCGCATCGATGCAGGAAAGGGCTGAGGCGTGATTATCTTCCAGGTTCTTCTCTGTTCAATGCCCATTGAGCCCTTCGCCATCTCCGTGTCCCCGCAGTCAATCCGCCGGACCCAAACCGCCGGCCACTTTGGAGATTCTTTAGAAAATCTGCCGGTCCATGCCGAAAACTTCCTCCTTGAACAATTCCCGGCGTCGTGATGTCATGACGGTATAAACAAGAGCGAAGCACTTCTGCTATTCGATGGAGTCGTCTATGGATTCTCTCCAAAAAAGGTTGGATGAGGCAAGTGAGTTAATAGGATCTTCCAAGTGGATCGCAGCTTTTACCGGCGCGGGCATTTCGACCGAGAGCGGATTGGCGGACTTTCGAAGTCCCGGCGGGGTGTGGGACCGGTACCGGGTGGTACCGTTCCAGGAGTTTTTGAGAGATCATGATGCGCGCGTCGAGTACTGGACGATGAAAAGGGATTTTTACAATGAGTTTCGAAACGCGAGCCCGAACAAAGCTCACCTTGCCCTGGTGGAGTTTGAGGGAATGGGGAAGTTGAAGGCGATTATCACTCAAAACATCGATGGCCTGCACCAAGCTGCCGGCAGCGCGTCCGGGATTGTCATCGAACTTCATGGAACAAATCGGAAAGCCCACTGCCTGGATTGTGGAAAGGTTTGGCCGTTTGAGGAAATCCAGGTGAGACTGGAGGCCGGCGACCTCGATCCGAAATGCGAGCTTTGTGGCGGGCTCGTTAAACCATCTACAATTTCCTTTGGCCAGGCCATGCCGCAGGCTGAACTGACGAGGGCCTATGAATGCGCATCAAAATGCGATCTTCTGCTGATGATCGGATCCTCCCTGCAGGTGGCCCCCGCTTCCTCCATCCCTCCATTGGCCCATGAATCGGGCGCGAAGCTGATCTTTATCAACCGCACGAAAACCCCTTGGGACCAGATTGCCGCGGTCACCTTTCAGGAAAATGCCGGAGATGTGATGCACACCCTGGTGGAGCGTTGCAGGCGTGAATCTTCAGGTGCGGGTTCTGCCCACACCGGATTGCGGTCGTAGGAGTTGACGCTGAGCGTTACTGGCTTATCAATGGACAATGTATCGAACAGCGCAGAGAATTTACCATGATGAGACCAGGGAAACGGGAGTTTCATCTGTAAAGATTCCATTTTTCCGCCGCGGGAGGGCTCGCATCGAGGCCGGGCTCATGGCTTCTTGGATTCCTAATCAATACGTATCTGGGGGCGCGGTTTCAGCCGTTGAAGCACAATCTCCCGGCCCGAAGGTGAGACAACGATATCCAGCCTTTCCACCGCGTGGCCCGGTTCCACCACGAGCTCCAAGGCCCATTTCAGGGTGATCAATGTGCCCGTAAAACTGTACGGCGCATCCGGGAGGATGAAGCAAAATTCACGGCGCCCATCACGGTCCGGGTTTTCGAAGCGAAGGTTCCCTCCAATCCCTGTATCACTGATTCCCCTTCCTTCCGTGTACCAGAAGAGGCGGAGTTCCAATGCTTCAGGCGAAGAATCAAGGGACCAGGAGACAAATCCTGCTACCTCTTCACCCGGCAGAAACACGGTCTTGTTGTCCCGGGGGGTGATTAAAAGTGCGATCATGGCTGAGACCTCCTGGGGACGCTCGTTGGCAGGACAGCGATGGGAAATTCTTCATTGAGGTCCGGCCAGCGTTCAATTTCGCCGCTGACTGATAGCACCCAGACGATCCTGTTATGCACGCTTTCAAAAGAGGGAAGAGCCTCCGGCGGAATTGTAATCCCGGCGGAGCCACGGATCATGTATCCTGGAGCCTGCGTGTCCAAGACGTTGATCCGTGCAAACACTTCTTTGTCGGTGCGGGTTGATTTACCGCTTCGGTAGGTTGCTTCCTCTCGTCCTTCGAGGAAAATGTAAAAATGCCGGATCCGGTCAACGCGTCCGGAAACTTCCCATTCCAATTGTCCCGATCCTCCCAGCGGGATGGCGCTTGGGCTGACAACCAGCTTCGGCCGGGGATTAAAAAGGGCCAGCAAGAAGTATCCCACTCCACCCGCCGCTCCCAATCCCACCAGGACAAAGGGAATCATAAAAAGGGTCAGGAACCAATTGGGAGAACCGGCGCGCCAAGTTTCCAACACGTGGAAGATAAAAACGGAAATAATGCCGTTCCAAAGCAGGGCGAAGAGGAAAAGCCCTACAAGTTTTGCAGCCGGCGATGCCTGGGGTTTGAGCGTCAGGGGCTCGGAAGGGGGAGTAAGACCTGGAGATGCGGATGTTGACGCCGTCTGAATACGATCGAGAGCAGAGGGAGACCGCCCTGGCCACGGGGCGGAGCCGGTTTGTTTCTTGCACGCCCTGCGAATTGTGAAAGTCAGACCCACCCCACCAATCACCAGGAATACCAAAGGGATGAGCCCAAAATACATGTCCGTAGTGAAGCCCCGGTTTAGGACGGCTCTGCTGGGGTCTTGGGGATCGACGAAACAGAAGGCCTGCTGGTCCGGTCGATAGGATCGGACGATCGACCGCTTCTTCTCATACTCGCTGGTCGAGCCTTGAAAGAACTGAAAACGCGACGATACATACTGGCGTTCCTTGAAAGCGTAGGCATATCGGATATCTACGCTGTACGTGGTGCCGCCTTTGCTGCCACGATGGCTGCCCAGTCGACTTGAAATCACGATACACGGCGTTTCAATCCAATCTCTCGCTCCCAGGACGTGGAGCAAGGGGTCCATCAGCAAGGGATACGAGATTCCGCCCCCCATCAGGAGAAACATCACGAAGACGAAAATCTGAATTCCGGCTCCAGGATTCCGGAAGGCCCTCTCAGAAATTGAGCGATTGGGAGCTTTGGGGATGGCCATGAGTCACACCTCAGATCGCTCTCCCTTCGTCAGTTGAACACCTCGGCCATTCTATCTTATTCCAGCAGATTGTGAATTCATTGAGTTGATTCAGGAGGGATGGACGGTGTGACGATCAGAACAATCCAGGTCAGAAGAATGGGGTGATCCGTGCGCGCCGCCGGCATCACTCTCGATCATGTACAACAGCCAGAGGCTGATCAAGTAGTTGCCCGGATGACTCCCTAGTCAAATGCAGGAATTTCCGCGGCACTTGACAGCTTGACACAGGGATATCATAATGATATATATACGATATCATCTCAAGGAGGAGTTATGATCCAGGAAAAAGAATATCACGGGGCATCGGGCGGGCTGATGCTCCTCGTTTTTGTGCTGTTGCTGGGGGTCTTGCTGTACAGCCTGATCAGTGAGGTTCCGCGGGGGGATGTGACGCTGATCCTGGCAGACGCCGCCGGATTGATTGTCGACCTCATCCTGCTGGGCGGTCTTTTCATCGTGAATCCGAATGAAGGGAAGGTCCTTCAGCTTTTCGGCAGGTACAAGGGCACCGAGAAGTCGCCCGGCCTCAGATGGGCCAACCCGTTTTACACCAAGAGGCGGATTTCGCTGCGCGTTCGCAACTTCGAGAGCGGACACCTTAAGGTCAACGACATTGAGGGGAATCCCATTGAGATTGCTGCGGTGGTGGTGTGGAAAGTGGTGGACAGCGCCGAAGCCTGCTTCGTGGTGGACAACTACGAGAACTACGTCCAGGTGCAGAGCGAGTCGGCCCTGAGGAACCTCGCGACGGCCTATGCTTATGACTCCCATGACGAAAAACAGATGTCGTTGCGCGGGCAGACCAATGCTATTGCAGAGCATTTGAAACAGGAGATCCAGGACCGCTTGACGAAGGCGGGGGTGGAAGTCATCGAGGCGCGCATCAGCCATCTGGCCTATGCGCCGGAGATTGCGGCCGCCATGCTGCAGCGCCAGCAGGCGGGCGCCATCATCGCGGCCCGCCAGCGCATAGTCGAAGGGGCGGTGAGCATGGTGGAGATGGCCCTGGAGATGCTGGCCAAACAGAAGATCGTGGACCTGGATGAGGAGCGAAAGGCGGCCATGGTCAGCAACCTGCTGGTGGTCCTGTGCAGCGAGCGCGGTACCCAGCCCGTCTTGAACACCGGGACGCTCTACCATTGATCGTCGTGACCGACCGAAAAGCATTCCTGTTGCGTATGGACCCGGCGGTGGTGGCGGCACTCGAGCGCTGGGCCGGGGATGAGTTGCGCAGCCTCAACGGGCAGATCGAATACCTGTTGAGGCGCGCGCTTCAAAAGGAAGGCCGCCTGCCTCCTCCCGGCTCGCGCTCCACGGGCGCGGAAGAGACCAAGCGGCGCTGAGCCCCGGTTGAATTGCGATTCTGTTGGCGAACCGGATCGGATCCCCCGCTTCACGACCTCCGACAATACTCAATTTATTTATCATCAATACGTATTGAATCGTATATAATCGACCATTCAGTCGATGACTGCACCTGCGATTCTTCTCGGGAGGTTCCATGGAGCTCCTTAAACTTCAAGAGGCAGCCCAACTGCTGAGCGTGAGCTATCCCACCCTGAAGCAATGGATCTATCGCCGCCGGATCAAGTCCGTCAAGACCCCGGGGGGGCATCACCGCATCCCGCGCAACGAGATTGAACGGATCACGGGGACCCGGCGAAGCCGGGGACCCGGGAGTCCCCATCCCTCGGGATTGGACGCCATCAGCGGCCGCAACAAGCTTCTCGGAACGGTCACCGAGGTGATATTTGATGGATTGATGGCCCAGGTGGGCATCGAGGTGGGAGGCCAGCAGATCACCTCCATCATTACCCGGAATGCGTGCAGGGAACTGGGGTTGAAAAAGGGGGTCCGAGCCATCGCCCTCATCAAATCGACCGAGGTGATGGTGATCCGGGCCTGAAAGAGCCGGACAGATCAATCAGGACCATTCCGTCGCCCTTTCGAGGGACTTGATCACCACGGCGTGGGGATCCAACTGACCATGAGAATCATCGGCTTCAAACGAATGGCCTGGCTTAGTCTTTTTGGGGTCTTGATCGTGGCGTTAGTCTGGGTGAGGGCGGCGCGTCAGTTCAAACCTTTTCATCAACGGAACGCCTCGTCCCTCATTGTCTTTGCGGCGGCCTCTCTCAATGAAGCTTTCATGCAGATCGGCGCCGCCTTTGAAGGGCAGAATCCCGGTCTGCGCGTCGAGCTCAATTTGGCAGGCTCACAACAGCTTGCTTTGCAGATTGAGCAGGGGGCCCGGGTCGATGTGTTTGCCTCTGCGGACGTGAGATGGATGGAAGAAGTTCAGAGAGATGG
>JBAVHJ010000301.1:0-3354 GCA_049685715.1 Terriglobia bacterium
GAAAAACCACAACACTCAGGGCAGCGAAGGCATAGATGAAAGATATCAGCACTCTCATCGCAGGAATTACACCTCGCACAACGCCTAATACATCGCCGATCAGACCTGCGATCAACAGGATCGTCACTAGAACCATTCCCACAAGTGCAAGAAATGCCGTATTCTTCAGTGTCATGGTCAAAGTATGGCCTCGTTAACCCCCCCCAACAATTGCCTAGCGCTCCTCTGTATCCACCTCGACCTGACCGGTCAGCTTCCGGCGCATAATGGCCCAACCCATCCCGATAGCCAGGAGCAGACTGAGTGCCACGAGTCCCAGGTGCGAAAAGGCCGTCGCGCTGTGCGGTTGGAAGACGCCCCCCTTGGCGATGAGCAGCCAGACGAGAGCCCCGAATATGGCCGCGATCAGGATCGTGCCCCCGAATCCGAGCGACCGGCTCGTCGCATGGATTACTACAACCCAGCCCGCGAGCAGGAGCAGGGCCACAAGGACCTTCACCGGTCCGATCGCCGGCGTGCGCGAGAAGAGAGGAGCGATGGCCCAATGATAGAACGACTGGCCCCACGGGTTCCAGGTCCCGTAGACCAAGACGAAGGGGAGCACGATTCGCCCGAGGAGGCCGAGGAGATTGAAGCGTTCATGTCCCTTGGGGCTCAAGTCATCTCTCCTTGTAGATCCGCAACAACGGAGGTTAGAGGTTGGACCGCCTGCGCTGACGGGCGCTGACCTTCCTGAGTGGATGTGTTTCTGACACTTGTCGTTCTAATCGCGTGGCACGGTGGGCGTCACCCCGCCAACTCGCAAGAACCCTCCGGACACTGCCGCGAACAGAATAGTCTTCCCTCGCACGACCCTAAGCAACATGGTTTCCCTCGCAGCAACGACGACTACCTCGGGATCTCCACTTATTTTGAAGTCTCGAGTCTTTAGAGAAGTTAACAGGTCGAGCCTTGACCTGTCTGTTCAAAAGAGGACAAAGGAGGTGCGGCCTCGATCTGGCAAGTTTCAGTGTAGAATTTCGGGGTCAGGCTTCCACAGTTAGGGTTCGGAAATCACCGCAAAGGCGCAGAGGCATGTTGGCTTTTTAGCACAGAAGTTGAGGGGGGTCAGATCGGGACATTCAGACAACTGCGAATTCCGGTGTGGGACTGTAGCAAAGGATTCTGCTCCATTAGAGCCTTAGAAATTCTGGCAGGAATGCATGGGGGCAGATCGGCACAACTGCTGCACCGAAATCTCAATTGAAGATTGCAAAGATACGACCGCATCCATTCAAAGAACGCACCAAAGATTTAACGAGCTCCTCCCCGTTCGAAGTCTTGTCGAACCACGGCCGCGGAGGCATGGGCGGTTAATCCTGTCTCATTGCCGGGGGTAAGTTAATTCACCGGATGGGTCGCGCTCCTTCAGGGCCTTCACCTGGCCGTTCTCCATCACAAACTCATAAATATCGTCGGCAAACTGCGGAGTCCTGAATTGGAGCCCTTTGACCGGGATGAGCTTGAGCGGAGGTCCCCCGGGGAATACGAGAGAGAGGCCGGCCCCCGGCTGATAGAGCACCTGGAACTTGACGTGAGCCGGCGTCAGGTAAACTCCCGCGAGCTTCTCGAGGAGCTTCGGATCCAGAGTCTCGGGTCTCCGCGTGAAAACAACTTCGGCCTCGTCCAGGGAAATGGCCGCGGTGTCAATGTCGCCCTGGGGATTGGTCCGGAAATTGACCGAAAATTTTCCATACTGTTCGTCGTCTGGCGTATCAAAACGGTCGTAGTGGAAATGGGTCATCGGAAACTGGAACTCGTGAAACCCGAACTGTAGCTGGTTCTGCGTGACTCCGATCTTGAGAATGCCGTAGGCCGGATTCTCATACTCGCCCCCGTAGTCGGCCAGCAAGTGGGACGGTTTTGTGTTCGGGACTCGGTCGGCGCCCGCCTTCGCCCGCGCTTCCGTGCCGGCCTTCTTGCCGGCGAGCCGCTGCTCCAATCGGCGCTGACTCCAGGGAGTCTGGTCCATACCGAGCAGCCGTTCGTACACGTTGTAGCTGACAACGTTATAGAGGGGAGCGCTGTGATCGCCGATCACGAGGACGATCACGCCGATCCGGTCGTTGGGCATGAAAGAAATCTGTGAATGAAAACCAGGGAGGTCGCCGCCGTGATAAGTGATCAGCCGCCCCCTGTAGGAAGCGGTCTGTCGCCCCATGCCGTAAGCCGGGTTCAGTATCTCCCAGAATCCCATGGCTTCCCCCAGGGCGTTGGGTAACCCAATGGCGGGTTGCAAGGTGGCTTTCAGCACGGTTGCCGGCAGGACCTGCTTCCCATTGTATTTCCCGTCATTCATCAAAGCGATGAGCCAGTGCGACAGCTCGTCGATATTCGAGATAATTGCGCCCGCCGGGGCAACGCCCTCGGTGTCCTCGTAATAGGGGATCTTGTACAACTCGAACGAGTCGCGCTTTTCTCTGAAGGGGACCCCGTAGTCGGGATGTTTCAACATGTCGGAGATCGTATAGCCGGATGAGCGCATGTCGAGCGGCTCGAGAATCCGCTCTCGAACAAATTGCTCCCATGTTTTTCCAGACTTCAATTCGATGATCTGTCCGACGGCGGAGAACATGAGGTTGTTGTACAGGAAGGTCTCGCGCATCGGCTCCTGCGGCTCAAGGTACTTCAGCTTTTCGAACAGCTGCTTCCTCGTGAAATCCGACTTGAACCAGATCAGGTCGTGCCGCGTGACCCCGGTCCGGTGCGACAGCATGTCGCGAAGAGTGACGTTGTTGTTGAGCTGGTCGTTGTAAAACCGGATCGTCGGCACGGACTCGCGCACGGGCTTATCCCAGGTGAGCTTTCCTTCCTCGACGAGCATCCCGGCCGCCACAGCAGTGAAGAGCTTCGAGTTCGACGCGATCTGGCATAGGGTGGTCGGGAGGAACGGCAGCTTCTTTTCGTAGTCCCGGTAACCGTACCCCTTGGCGAAGACCAGCTTGTCATTGACGACAATGCCCACGCCAATCCCCGGTGCATTCCAATCCTTCAGCAATTGCTCCATGTAGGAGTCGAACCCCTGGAGCTTGTCCGTCATCTCCCGTTCTTGTGCAGGAACATTGAGCGCGAAGGTCATCAGCGCAAAGGTCAGGATGAACATGCGGACCCAGTATCGCGCTTGGTTGGATCGGGGTTTGCTCTCAACAAACATGAGACCAGAACCTCCTCTTTGGATTTTTGAAGCGGGTATGCCCGGTATTCTATCTATGTGGTGTTCCTTTCACAACGGTTTTGACTACGTCTGCATTCTTGGGTCAGGCACCGACATTCGATATTTCTTTATCCACAGATTTCGCGGATGACGCAGAAAGC
>JBAVHJ010000302.1:0-19761 GCA_049685715.1 Terriglobia bacterium
TATCCGCTGGCCCAGCGTCGAAGCAAAGTCACCGTCCGTGACTTTGCGCGAGTGGCAGCCCGGCCGAGTGGGATCCCGAAATTCCTGGATACCCTGCCCAATATCCTTGCTGCAAAGGACTTCCGTGGAGTGGTCGAAGCCTGTCAGCAGGCCCGAAAACGGGCCAGACCCATCCTCTGGGCCATCGGAGGACACGTCATCAAATGCGGACTGTCACCCCTATTAATCCATTTGATGAAGCACGGGTTCGTCCAACACCTCGCCATGAACGGCGCCGGCCTGATCCATGACTTTGAAGTCGCCCTGATTGGATCCACCAGTGAAGATGTGGAGGCGTCGATCGGCAGTGGCGCGTTCGGCATGGCGAGTGAGACCGGCGAGTGGATTAACGCGGCCATCAATCATTATGTTTTGACCGGCAGTGGACTTGCGGCCGCTGTAGGCCAGGGGCTGGTCGAAGGATTCGGGAGGCGAGAGAACGGGGGCTCGCACCTCAATTCGAGGCGGGGGTTGAATCGAAAATCCAAGATTCGAGATTCGAAATCTAAAATCCGCAATCCGCAATCCGCGATCCGCAATCCAAAATATCTTCATCACTCCCTGCTGGCGGCGGCCATTCGTTTGGAGATCCCCGCGACCGTCCATCTTGCCATCGGCACAGACATCATCCATAACCACCCGTCCGCCAGCGGCCGCATGCTGGGCGAAGGGGCGATGCGCGATTATCGGACATTCGTTTCAAGCGTGGCTTCGCTCAACAATGGCGGGGTATTTCTGAACTTCGGTTCGGCCGTCCTGATGCCGGAAGTGTTTCTCAAAGCCGTGAGCTTGATCCGGAACCAGGGGCTCCCTTTGAGGGATTTTACGACCGCCAACTTCGATTTCATTCAGCACTATCGGGGAGTCCAGAACATCGTCCGGCGGCCGACACAAGACGGGGCGGGCCGCGGCTACTCCATCACGGGGCATCACGAACTGATGCTTCCACTCCTGACGGCAGCCCTCATTCACTAGGTGGCTGCCCAGGTTTTCGGGGCGGAACGGGGGAAAGCACCGAGCGGGATTTTGTGCTTTCTGGCGGACGCCTGTAAAAAAAATTCCATTCTCATGCCTGAAGAACCGTTTCTCTCAGATCCGTCCTCCCCCCAGTCCAGTGAACCCCCGGCTGAGGCAGAAGGGCCGTTGCTCCTGCCGGAGAACTCCGCGCCGGAGCCGGGCTTCTGGACGGGTTGGGACGCCTTTGTCTTGCTCGGGATATTCATTTTGGGGACATTGTTTGCCACCCTGCTCTGCCAGATGGGCTACCTTATTTTGGGAGGTTGGTACCATTGGCCGCCATTAAAATCCGCGGAGCTGGGGACCAATCCGTACATCGCCCTGATCGCTCAGCTCCTGGTCTACATCCTGCTGATCAGCTTTCTGTATCTCTTGATCACGAGGAAGTACGGGCTCGACTTCCGCCGTTCGCTGGGCCTGTCCAAACTCTCGGCAAGCACATTGAAGCAATTTGGGTTGCTCGGCCTGGGGCTTGCCCTGATCGTCATGGTCCTCTCTTCACTCTTCCCTTCCGCGCGTGAAACCCCGCTCGAGAAGATTTTCAGCCAAGGGCATGCCATCTACTATTTTGCACTTTTTGCGATCTTCATCGCCCCGTTCACAGAGGAGTTGATCTTTCGCGGGTTCTTGTATCCCATCTTCGAGAATCTCGGGGGGCGACCGGTGGCGGTTATTGTCACGGCACTGATCTTCTCAGGCCTTCACGTTCCCCAACTCTGGGGGAGCTGGCCGGCCATCGCGCTTATTGTATTTGTCGGTTTTGTGCTCTCCTTTACCCGTGCCGTGACAGGGCTTTTGACGCCAAGCTGGATCATCCACCTCGCCTACAACAGCACCCTGGTGATGGCGGTTGTTGTGGGCAAGGCGCTGGTGCATGGTCCCCAGGCACTCCGATGAACGTCGACTCCCCGCAGGTCCCGGCAAAAATCCATTCACTTCACCAGTTTCTTCCCTTGCGCCAGCAACTTTCGGAAGCAGGGTTGAAGCTGGTCTTCACGAATGGTTGCTTTGACCTCCTTCATCCCGGCCACGTGGACTACCTGGAGAAGGCAAGAGCGTTGGGTGACCGCCTGCTGGTCGCCATCAACAGCGACGTAAGCGTACGCGGGCTCAAAGGGAGTTCGCGCCCCATTATCCCGCAGCAGGAGCGGGCCGAGATCCTGGCGGCTCTGGAGTGCGTGGATTTCGTCTTGATCTTTGCGGAGGAGACCCCCCGCGAAATCATTCAGGCCCTTCTCCCGGATATCCTCGTGAAGGGGAGCGATTGGGCGCTTGATGAAATTGTAGGACGGGCTGAAGTCGAAGCGGCCGGCGGGCATGTGGTGTCCATTGATTTTCTTCCGGGGTTTTCGACCACTGAGATCCTTGAGACGATAGCCCGGAATTATGGTAAAAAGTAGGGGCGCACAGTTTGCCTCGACGGAGGCCTTTCCAGGCGGCCGTTTAAGGTTGTTGTGCAGGAACCTCGATCTTCGATGACTCGTTTTGAGGAACTATTCGGCGCGATCGAAGCCGATCCGGGTTTTCTCTCATTGCTCGACCGCTTCCAGGCGGCCGAAGTGCGGACGTGTGTCCTCGAAGGTCTCACGGACGGGCTGAAAGCACCCCTGCTGGTGGCCATGGCGGCCCTCTTAAAACGGCCGATGGTGATTGTCCGCGCCGACGAGAAATCGCTTGAAGATTTTGCGGCTGCCGTCGATTTCTACTTCCGGCAACGCACCGAACGGAAAGTCACTCATGCAGTCGCCTTGCCTGGGTATGACTGCGGACCCTACGATCATCTTTCTCCCCACTCGGAAATCGCCGAACAGCGGGCCCTCGCGTTGGCGAAGATTCGTTCCGGCGCGGCGCATTTCACCGTGACCTCACCGGCAGTGCTCCTGTCACGATGGCCCGACCCCGATTTTTTCATCCCGCTGGCGAAAAGCCTTTACAAGGACCAGTCCCTCGCAGTCGACGAGCTTCGCGCCTGGCTGGTCTCAAGCGGTTATTACCCCTCGGAACCGGTCAGTGGCGTCGGTGAATTCTCGATCCGCGGCGGCATCCTCGATGTGTTCTCGCCTTCAGGACCCCTGCCGGTTCGCGTGGAGTTCTTCGGCGATAACATCGAATCCATTCGCCAGTTCAACGTGGAAACTCAACGCTCTCTTCGCGCATTGGATTCTCTCACCCTCCTGGCAGTTCGTGACATCCCCGTCACCCCCGAGCTGATGAAACGCTGGGCGGAGGCTGCAACCCTGAGGCTGGCGCCGGAAGCCCGCAGTGTGTGGGAGGATAAGATACAAGCCGCCCACCAGGGGGAACCCTTTGCCGGAATTGAATTTCAACTCCCCTTGCTTCAGGCTTACCGGCACACCCTGCTCGCCTATTTTCAAAACCCTCTCCTCGTCTTCGATGAACCCGGGGAGATTGAAGAGCATTGGAAAACTCTGTGGCACAAATCCGAAAGTGAGTTCAGGGAGAAGAGCCCGGTGTTCGATGCCCTGGTGCGGCCCGAAGAGCTTTTTCTCGCGCCGGGTGAAGCAGAATCCACGTTCGCCAAGACGGATCAACTGCGCCTGAGCACCCTGGCACTGCCGTCATCAACCGGGGAGACGGAGCCGATTTCAATCGCGTCCCAGCCGGTACGAAGATTTCACAGCCGCTTCAGCCAATTTATTGCGGAGGCCGCCTCGCTTGAGTCGCGAAACTATCAACTATCAGCAGTGGTTCGGACCAGCGCCAAGGCGGAGATCCTAAAGGATGTTTTGCGGGAATATTTGCATCGAACCCCCACTTCGCGCACCCCTTCATTCCCCGAGAAGAGAGAGGGCGGTCTGCCTGCGGCTTCATCCCTTTCATTGACCGCACCGATCCCTGTCTTCATTGGAGCGGTTGACACCGGATTTCTTTTACCCGACCAGCAGCTTGCCCTGTTTGGGGACCTGGACATTTTCGAGCCGATGGAATATCGCGCGGGTCTCCGTACCTCCCGCCCCAAGCGCACGGCATTTATTTCGGATTTCAGCGACCTGAAAATCGGGGACCTGATGGTTCACGTTGACCATGGCATTGGACGGTTCATGGGGATTAAATCCCTGGAACTCCAGGACGCCACTGAAGAATTTATGGAGTTGCAGTACCAGGACGACGCCAAGTTGTATCTTCCCTTGGAACGACTGGACCTTGTCCAAAAGTATTCGGGAGCGGGCGGGGCTCCGCCCCTGTTGGACAAGCTTGGCGGGGTGACGTGGCAGCGCACCAAGTCCAAGGCAAAACGGCGGATCCGGGACCTCGCAGAAGATCTTCTCAAGCTCTATGCTGAACGGAGGATACAGCCGGGGATCCCCTACTCCGCCGACTCCGAGTGGATGCGTGAATTTGAAGCCTCGTTTGAGTTTACAGAAACCCCGGATCAGGCGCAGACGATCGAGGATGTCAAGCACGACATGGAGCGCGGGTCACCGATGGATCGCCTGGTCTGCGGCGATGTCGGGTATGGCAAAACCGAGGTGGCCATGCGTGCCGCCCTCAAGGCTGTGGTGGATCATAAGCAGGTGGCCGTCCTGACGCCCACCACGGTTCTCGCGTATCAACACTTCGTTACCTTTCGGACCCGCTTTGAGCCTTTCCCGGTCTCGGTTGAAATGCTCAGCCGCTTCCGTGACAAAAAGGAACAGAAGAAGATCCTCGAGCGGGTGGCGGCCGGAAAGATTGATATCCTCATTGGGACTCACCGGCTGCTTTCCAAAGATGTCGAATTCCTCGATCTCGGGTTGATGATCGTTGATGAAGAGCAACGCTTCGGCGTGGCGCACAAGGAGAGGCTCAAGCAAATCACGAAGTCCATCGATTGTCTTACCCTGACCGCGACGCCCATCCCCCGGACTTTGCAAATGTCGTTAATGGGGGTACGGGACATGAGCGTCATCGAAACGCCTCCGAAGGATCGTTTGACCATCAACACCGTTGTCACCCGGTTTGATTCGAGGCTGATCCAAACGGCCCTGGAACACGAGTTGGAGCGAGGCGGTCAAGCCTATTTCGTTCATAACCGGGTGGAATCGATCTACTCCGTCGCCGCCCTGGTGACACGCCAGTGTCCTCGCGCCCGCGTGGCCGTGGCCCACGGACAGATGAGCGAGCGCGATTTGGAGCAAGTGATGCTGAAATTCATGCGTCATGAATACGATGTGCTCGTCGCCACCACTCTTATCGAAAACGGGCTGGATATCCCGTTGGTGAACACTCTCATTGTCAATCGGGCCGACAAATTTGGACTCGCCCAGCTTTATCAATTGCGGGGGCGGGTCGGCCGGTCCAATCGACGGGCTTACGCCTATCTCCTGGTTCCTCCCGACCAGGGACTCTCCCCCATCGCCCGGCGCCGGCTCAATGCGCTGAAAGAATTCAGCGATCTCGGTTCCGGTTTCCGCATCGCGGCCCTTGACCTGGAGCTTCGTGGCGCCGGGACCCTGCTGGGACATCGCCAACACGGATACATCAACTCGATCGGGTTCGAAACGTATTGTCAGCTCCTGGAGAACACCATTCAAGAGCTGAAAGGAGAAGAGGTGCCGCCTGAGACCCATACCACGATCAATCTCCATCTCGACATTAAGATCCCGCCCACGTACATCGCCGACGAGAATCTGCGCCTCGTCACCTACAAGAGAGTCTCCAACATCCATTCAGATGCTGAGGCCGTGCGCCTCCGCGAGGAATTGATTGACCGGTTCGGGGCGCTGGCTGAGCCCGTTCAGAACCTGATCAGTTACGCCCAGCTGAAGTTCCTGGCGGAATCGATGCAGGTGAAATCCATTGACCGCGACCGGGCGACCGTCCTTTTACAGTTTCACGATCACACTCAAACCGCCCCGGAAGCGCTGGTGGCTCTCCTCGACCGCGACCCGCGCGTCCAGATCTCTCCCACCGGCCGAATCAAAATCCAAATGGAGAAAACCGTTCCGTCTTACATCCTGGCGCGGACGCGTGAGGTTCTGCACGAACTCACCAGCCCTGTAGGAGTTCAATAAAATGGCTCGTCCACGGCACCCGCTCGGGTTGATCCTTCTCGTGCTTTTCATGGGGGTGGCGTTGGCGGTCGGATGCGGAAAAAATCCCGATCGACTATCGCAACGTGAAGATCGGGATTCAACTCGACCGTTGGCCAAAATCGGCAAAGCGGAGTTCACTGCCGCCCAGTTCGAGTCATTCCTCCACGAAAGGTTTCCCGAATCCACCAGCCCCCTCCCCCGAAATGACGCAGTCTTGAGTGAACTGCTCGACCGGGCCATCGACGAGCGGCTGTTGCTCCTCGCCGCCCGCCAGCATGAGGTGGCGGTCTCCGACCGGGACGTTCAAGAATACCTCGCCAACAGTGACCTTGTTCAGGGTTCTAATCCCGGCAAGGCCGTAAACACAGTGGATTCTCAGCAATTCGAACGCGCGCGGGAGGTCCTGGTCATCAATCGTTACCTTCAATCCATCGGATCCGCCCGGTACGTCCCTTCTGCCGCTGTGGAAAAGAAATATTATGAAGATCACCTGAGATCCTTCCAGGAACCGGAACGCTACCACGTGGCGGAAATTCTGGTTAAGGACGAACCATTGGCGCGCGCGATTGAGGGAATGCTAGCCAGGAAAAAATCCTTTGAATCTCTCGCGCGGAGGTACTCTCGGAATGAACTGGCTGCCCGAGGGGGTGATTTGGGGTGGTTCGCTCGAGGGGAACTGCCGGAGCAACTTGAGAAGGCGGTGACGGGATTAAAACCCGAACAGCACTCGGGAGTGATCAAGACCGACTACGGCTTCCATATTTTCAAGTTGAAAGGGATCCAACCTGGCCACGCCACCCCCTTTGCCGAGGCACGGCGCCAGATTCAAATTCTCCTCGCGAACGAGCACAGGAAGGAAGCAGTGGCTCAGGAAATCGCCCAGCTGCGGAAATCGACTGCCGTGGAGATCCGTTTTCAAAACCTGGGATTCAAATACGCCCCCCAACAGACCGGGGATTAAGAAATCAAAGTCCAAATTCCAAACTCCAAAATCCAAACAAAAACCAAAATCCAAGGAGCCTCACATCGAATTCAAGAGGACAAATGCAAACTCTTTTTACTCTGCCGTTTGATCCGCCGAGGCGGATTTGCCCCTGTTGGGAACATGAAAATGGTTTTGGAATTGGTGTTTGGAATTTGTTTGGAATTTGGACTCTGGACTTTGCGCCTTCAGCGCTCGGGGCCCACCACCACGATGGTGGCTGCCTCAGGATGCAGGTAGGTTCTTGCCACCCGGGCGACGTCGTCGATTGACACGGAGTTGATCAACCCGGGATATTCTTCCACATAGTCAAAGCCCAGGCCGTAACGTTCCGCAAGAATCATGAAGTGCGCAATTTGAGAATTGGTCTGAAACTGGAACACGAAGCTGCCTGTCAAATATTGCTTGGCATCGCGGAGTTCATCGGGTGTCACAGGCTCATCCACGATCCTTCGGATCTCGCCGAGAATTCCCTCGATGGCCCGCTGCCGGTGTTCAGGGGACGTCCCGATATAGGCCACGAAGCGTCCGGGGTCGAGTCCGGAGGATTGAGTGATGTTCGCAAAGGTGGAGTAGGCCAGTCCCTGCTCATCCCGCAGCCGCTTCGGGATACGCGAGGTGAACCCCGGCGCGCTTCCCAAAATCACATCCAGCACATTGAGCGTGTAGTAATCCGGATTGGAGCGTCGGATTCCGAGGTGCCCGACATAGAGGTTGACTTGCTCCTTGTCCATCCGAACGAAATCTTCGATGGGCGCGGTCTGGCGATGAACAACAGGGATGTCCGGAACGGACGGAGCAGACGCCGACCAGGAGCCGAAGATATCTTCCAATTGAGGCAGGATGGTTTCGCCCTTAAAATCACCCGCCACCGCAACCGAGCAATTAGCCGGGACAAAGAACCTCTGGTGAAACGTCACGACCTGCTCGCGGTCGATCTTGGCCACCGAATCTTCGTACCCCACGGAGGGGCGATGCAGCGGGTGGGTCGTGTAAATCAATTCGTTGAATTTCCAGTCCAGCACCGTCCGGGGCCGGTCCTTCGCGCTCCGAATTTCGGATATCGTTTTTTCTCGTTCGTGTAGCACTCGATCGTTCTCAAAGGCGGGATGCAGCAACACATCGGCGCTGAGTTCCAGGCCCAGACCAAAGTCCCGCGAGAGGGTTGAAGCCGAAACAACAGCGCCCTCGGTTCCCGTTCCGGAGTCCAGCGAGCCCCCGACCGATTCGATGGCCAACGCGAGATCCTCGGCGCTGCGTGAGGCCGTGCCCTCGGTTAACAGCCGTCCTGTCAGAGAAGCGAGACCGGCCTGCGCGTCGGCTTCAAACCGGGATCCTGCCAGGAGCGATACTTCTATCGAGATCGTGGAGGTGTTGTGTCGTTCGCACACCAGCAGGGTCAGCCCGTTCGGCAGGACTTTCTTGATGATGTCCGACGCCTGAAAAGCCAGAGTCTTATTGTTAGGAGTTGAGGTCCTCATAAGTGAACAAACACAACTGAAATTTCGACCCGGTTTCATCCGCTCTTAATTCGGGTCCCTGTGTCGAACGCCGGATGAATTCATTTATTGTCTGAATCTCAACCAGCCAACGGTGCGATTATGATTTCCCAGGTACTTTTGCGAAGCGGTCCGGACTTCCTCCGCCGTGACGGCTCGGATCCGGTCCACATACCGATCCAGGTGTTCGTAGCCGATAATCGCTTCGGTATAGCCGATCTGAATGGCATCGTTCAGCGTCCGCTCCCGACCAAACTCGAAGTGGGCCTCGATCATGTTCTTGGTCTTTTCAAGTTCTTCAGGGGTCAGGAGCTCCTCTTGCAATCGGGATACTTCCTCACTGATGGCGGCCTCCACGGAGTCCGGTGTCTTTTCGGGAATTACTTCGGCCCGAATTTCCAGAAGGGTCGGGTCGATGGACTCCGAGAACTCCGCCGAGACACTGACGGCCAACCGTTCGCGTTCAATCAACCGTTGATAGAGGCGCGACGACCGGCCTCCTGACAGGGTCAGGGCGCCCAGCCGCAAGGCGTAGCCATCGTCGTTGGAGACGCTTGGCGCATGATAGACCATGTGAATCCGTTCGATTTGCGTCGGGCGTTTCAGGATGACCCGTTTTTCCCCCTGCTGGGGGGGTTCCGAGATCCTTACCGGAGGAACCTCTCCTCCTCGGGGAATCGCCCCAAAGGTGGATTCCACAGTTCGCAGGGCGCGCTCCGTAACAAAGCCTCCCACCAGAACGAGGATGGCATTGTTCGGATGATAGTGACGGCGATAGTACGCCTCCATCTCCTCGCGCGAGGACCGCGACAGATCGTCAATCCATCCCACGACCGGGTGTCGATATGGATGCACCTTGAACGCCGTTGCCCGAACTTCCTGGCCTAAGGCACCCCAGGGTGAATCCAGATTGATTTTCAGCTCTTCGGTCACCACTTGCTTCTCGTGTTCAAATTCTTCAAGCAGGAATTGGGTGTCGACCATTCGCTGCGCCTCGATGTCGAGCGCCACCTCAAACCGGTCTGCAGAGAAATCGAAGTAGTAGGCCGTGCAGTCTTCACTGGTGAAAGCATTGTTCGCTCCGCCATTGACCAGCGTAATGTGATCGATCGCTCCCTTGGGATACTTCGTGGTCCCCTTAAACAGCATATGCTCCAGAAAATGTGACTTGCCGGTCTGCCCTGCCTCCTCGTTGCGGGATCCCACGCGATAAAAAACGACGGTCGAAACGATGGGAGATTGGGGAACCTCCTTCGTTAACACGGTCAGGCCATTCGCCAGCACCGTCTTCGCGATGGGCCGTCGCTCGACCGGGGCGGCCGATGAGCTGGCGTTTGTCGTTTGCTTACTCATGTCAATTTTCACCGGGGTTGGAAAGGGACGATTGGAATCGAAATCCCAGGTTTTGTCAAATTGAATTCTGTTTTGAGCGACCGGGCCGGGGTTGAGTTCAAGCGGTTTAGAGAAGCGTTTCGTCGATCCCGTCGGTCTCCTGCGGCGCCGGCGTAGAAGGAGGTGAGAGTGAGGAATCCCTGCGGCAAAATTCGGCGATTGAATCCATGGACCCATTGAAGAAAATGCGGGCGAGATTATCGATCGCGGCCCCGGCAACCGTTTCCCGGGAATGCACCGCTGAATAGAGGAACGCCTTGCCGGCCTTCCGCTGTTTCAGCATTCCTTTTTTTTCGAGTCGGGAGAGAACCGTCATGATGGTTGTGTAGGCAAGGTTATGTTCGGTTTGGTAACGCTGTCTCACTTGAGCGACACTGGCTTCTCCCAGCTCCCAAATGATCATCATCAGTTCCAATTCCTGAACCGTGAGAAACATCGGGTGCTCGCGCCGGCGCCGATCCTTGGTCGGGCGGGGGGTCAGTTTTTTGTTGAGCGGGGTGGGTTCAGCCACGTTCTTGGGTTTCGTGCAAACAGTTCCACGCGTAAAGTAAGGTCATGATCGCGGACATTAAGATTGGCTCTTGGCACCCCCGGAACCAACGACGGGAGCGGCCTCCTCGGAGGACTTCGGCTTCTGTTTCGATACGGCTTCAGTCACTTTTGGGGTCCGCTGGCCTCGAAAGATCGGCCGCTGGAGAATCTGGCTATAACCCGTCCATTCCCCTTCAATACTGCCATCCCGTTCGATCATCCATTGCATGGCCTGGACCTTGGAGTCCAAATCATCGAGCTTGTGAAGAATCATCGCCTCCACCGTCATCGGGAGTTTGGGCGAACCGAACTCATACTCCCCGTGATGGCTGATTATGAGATGGGAGATCATGGTCTTGAGTTCCGGTGGAAAGTCCGCATGGCGCGCGATGATGCCATTGATCATTTCCAGTTCCAGAACCATATGCCCCAGCAGTTGTCCCTGGGTCGTATAGCCAAAGCCCCGCTCGTACGAGAGTTCGTAGATCTTTCCGATATCATGAAGGATAGCGCCGGTCAACAGCAGGTCAACCTCTATATGCTCGTAGTTCTGGACGACGAGGCGGGCGAGATGGCAGAGGGAAACAATGTGCTCCAACAATCCGCCCAGGAAAGCATGGTGCATGCTCTTGGCCGCCGGGGCTTTTTTTAACCGGCGCATCACGTCGTCATCCAGAAGCAGTTCCTGCATCACGGCGCGGAGCGGTTCGCAGGTGAAGCCGGCGACAACCTCCAGGAGCTCGGAATACATCTCGTCGACGTCCCTTGACGTGGAAGGGAAAAAGTCCATGAAGTCCACTTCGTGGTCTTCGAGCCGGCGCAGTTTGTGCAAGGTCATCTGCGGCTTGTTGCGGTAAATCTGGACCAGGCCCTTCGCCTTGATAAAGTGATCCTTATCGAAGAGGGGATCAAATTCCTCCACGTTATCCCACATCTTCGCGTCAAGGTCACCGGTCTTGTCGGCGAGAATCAGTGAAAGGTAAGGCTCGCCGGACTTCTTGGAGCGCAATTCCTTGGATCGAACGAGGAAGGCCTCCGTCACGACGGTATTGGCTTCGAAGTCACGGATGAATTTCTGTTTCATAGGTTCGACGGCGGGGTGACTCGGCGGGCCACCTCTACTCCGAAGGAATAACGCGATACCAATCGGGGGATCCTTGGCCTTCCGGCCCCTCAATGGGACGGGCTAAAGCTCGTGCCGGCAGACGGAGGACCTCAACCAGCAACCGCCGGTCGCCACGGAGAATGACGATCCGATCCCCCACGCTCACCGCGCGTCCCGGCTTGGCGGTCTGCTCATTCACCCGGATCGCTCCCCGTTCGCACATCCATTTAGACAAGGTGCGACGCCTGACCAGACCGCTCCACTTGAGAAACAAATCCAAACGCAGGCGCGCCGGATTGGGATTCGATGAATCGACCTCTTTCACGCCACTACTCGAACTCTGGTCCGATGACCTCCATTCCCTCCTGTCAGGGGGCGGGATGAGGGCTCGTTATTGACTCGACTTGGCCTCTGCTTTGCTCTCGGAAGAGGTCGCCCCGCTATCGACGTAACCCGGTTTGATTTCCAAGTACGACTCCTGTCGCAGCTGACCGAGGTAATCGCGCAGTTGGGGTGCCAACTGTTGCATATAGAGCGCATTGGAAATCTGGTCATTCACCTTATCGACGGGGGGGATCCCGGAGTCATGCTTGTCTTCCAGCTTGATGATCTTGTATCCGAACTTGGTGAGGATGGGGTCGCTCACCTGGTTGCGTTTCAAGGAAAACACCACATCAGCGATTTCCTTCAGGAGCAGGTTGCGCTGAATAAAATCCTGCTCCCCCCCATCCTTGGCAGTGGGGCCGTCTGAATTCTTCCGAGCGAGATCCGCAAAATCCTCGCCCTTTTTTGCCCGCGTGGCCAGATCTGCCGCTTTCTTTGCTGCCTCTTTGATCTGGGATTCATCCTTGCCTTCCGTGGAGATCAGGATCTCCCTGAATCTCACTTCCTCCGGGCGCTCCAATTCTTTCTTATGGGCCTCATAATACTTGTTGATCTCCTCCTGGGTGATCTGAATGCGCCGTCCCACTTCCTGGCGTATGACGGCCTGTGTAAACAATCCGTTCCGGATGTTATTCTTGAAATCCTCGTAATTGACTCCCTGCCGGGTAACCTCGCGCTCCAGATCATCGAGCGTCTTCAAGTGGTTCTCATCGCGATAACGGTCAAGGGTCTTGACGAGTTCGGTATCGACGCTGATCCCCACTTCCTTCGCCTTTTGGATGAGGAGCAGCTGGTCAATCAGATCGCGAAGCACATTCTTTTCCCTGACCGCCACCTCCCGTTCGAGGTCCGCCCCAAAGTACTGCTGGCCCAACTCCTGGCGGAGCTGTTGTTTACTCTTCTCGAAATCCGACCGCGTGATGATGTCGTCGTTCACCCTCGCCACGATTTCTTCCAGGACCTTTTGCTCTCCAAGGCTGACGATCCCGAGAGCAAAGAACAAGCCGCTTGCAATGACCCAGAACTTTCTCATGCTTTTATTTCCTCACAATAATACTGAACACCTGGGATGACCAATTCATCGAGCATTATACGCGCTCGAAAAGGGATGTCAATTCTGGGAAAACCTGTGCGCGGAGGGACGGATGGTTTGCCGTGAGGCAGGAAGGAAGGCCCCTCCTCGCTCTCCATTTGTTCCTTCAATCGGATTCCACAAAGAAGGGTTCGGGGACGATTCGGGGCTCACGGATATCCACGCTTGGTGTTCAATCGGATCACGACGTGGCAGGAGCCGTCCCCATGCGCCGACCCGTTTTCTTGAGAGACGCCATCGGCGATCAATGAAATCGAGAGGCAGAACGGCGGATCAAAGCTTTCTCACAGCTTTCCAGAATACCAATGAATTTCGCGCAGAAAGGAAGGTCCCGAGGGTCGGACTGAAACCAGGTGTAACCCATCATGTTTGCAAAGCCGGCGATTAGGCTGGTCAGGATATGAATTGGCCCCCACTGGGAGTTGAAGAGATGCAGTTCCAGGCGTCTTCCTGTGAGCCAACCGAGCATTGTTGACAAATCGGGCGCCATGGCGGGAGCCTCTTCACGCTCCAGGAAGACGAAACAGGCCCACTGGAGCTAGCCTAGGCTATATCGGGACCCGATCCGGAGGTGTGCTGCCCATCACATCCCGGGAAAATCCCCAAAGGGGTCTGGGCAAATCAAATTTCTCCCGAAGGTTTCCTCCGTTAGCTTGTGGTAAACTAAACGGCCATCGAAGGAGAATCTGTGGAATACGAACCCGTCATCGGTTTGGAAGTCCATGCGCAATTGCAGACTCAAACAAAATGCTTTTGCGCCTGTTCGACGGAGTTTGGGGCGCCTCCGAATTCAAACACCTGTCCGGTCTGCCTCGGATTGCCGGGGGCTTTGCCGGTGCTGAACCGGGAAGTGGTCCGGCTGGCGGTGCGTGCAGCCCTTGCTCTCGGCTGTCATATCAATCGTGTTTCGCAATTCGCAAGAAAAAACTATTTCTATCCGGACTTGCCCAAGGGGTACCAAATCTCCCAATACGACAAGCCCATTTCAGAGCACGGTGCGATCGGAATCACTGTCGATGGCATGACCAAACGGGTGGGGATCACCCGATTGCACATCGAGGAGGACGCCGGCAAGTCCATCCATGACGGCTTTGCTGATAGCTCGGAAAAGAGTTACATCGATCTCAACCGCAGCGGAGTGCCCCTCGTTGAGATTGTTTCCGACCCCGATCTCCGATCTCCTGCCGAAGCGTATGCCTATCTCTCTAAAATGAAGGCCATCCTCGAAGCCACCGAGGTGTGCAACGGTGACATGGAAAAAGGCAACCTGCGTTGTGATGCCAATGTTTCCGTCCGACCCTTGGGTTCCTCTCAATTCGGGACACGCACCGAACTCAAGAACTTGAATTCTTTCCGGTTCCTGCAAAAGGCGATGGATTACGAGATACGCCGGCAGGTGGAAATCCTGGAATCGGGCGGCCACATTGTGCAGGAGACACGGCTCTGGAACGCGGACGAAGGAAAAAGCTATTCGATGCGCAGCAAGGAAGAGGCGCATGACTACCGATATTTTCCGGAACCCGACCTCTTGCCCCTGCTGGTGGAAGATGCCCTTGTCGAAGAGACCCGAAAGACGATGCCGGAACTGCCAGATGCCAAGAAAGCCCGTTTCGTCGAGACGTACGGTCTTCCCGAAGGCGATGCGGACTGGCTTGCGTCTTCAAGGGCCCTGTCTCAATTCTTTGAAGAGGCGGTCCGTATTAATGGTAAACCCAAACCCATCCTCAACTGGTTGAAGGGCGATCTGACCGCGCTGCTCAACAGTTCCGATGTTGAGATCCAAGACAGCAGGATCTCACCGGCTCACCTTGCTGAACTGGTCGATCTCATTGAGGGGGGAACCTTGTCCGGAAAGATGGGAAAGATTGTTTTTGAGGAAATGTTCGCCACGGGCCAGTTGCCCCATAAAATTGTCGAAGAAAAGAACCTCGTTCAAATCAGCGACGTGACCGCATTGGAGAGAATTGCAAGGGAGGTGGCTGCTGGCTCGCCGGAAAATGTCGCCAAGTACCGGAGCGGAAAAACCGGAAACCTGGCGTGGTTTGTCGGACAAGTCATGAAGGCAACTAAAGGTCAGGCGAACCCGCAATTGGTGAATGAGGTGGTGAAGAAGGTTCTGGAGGAAACGTAGGGAACCGAGAGGCGATCCTTCGGGTAAACCTCCCCGTCTTCACGCCCTGCCAAGTATTAGGGAACGATTTGGAAGAACCGCAATAATCCATATCCGAGAAATAGAAGAATGCACCCCGCCCAAAAATTTTTGCGTACCGCCGCGGGAATCGCCCGCTCTTTGATATCCCAACCGGCGAGCTGAAAGGCTCCCCCCACCATCACTGCACAGAAAACAGCAAGAACGAGTGGGCTGAGGGCATTGAGATGGATCGCCTCCATCCAGCGCCCGTTGGCCAGATGTGAGAGGGCACGGGTCATGCCACAGAGCGGGCAGGGTCTGCCGGTCATCCAGTGGAAGCCACACACCGTGAACTTCGGTCGTCCCGCCAAAGGATAGAACCGGAAAAATGCGAGTGCCAGTGTGGCGACCGCCGCTTGCCAGACCGCTCCGGCCGGATCCCGCACAAGCCTCCGGGAGCTCATTCTGGAATGGGGATTCATGATGCCTCAAGACTCCCAGGGGAACAACTGTCTGTCCCTGAATGGGAGGAGTCCATATCGTTCAAAAATTCGTTGACGGCTCAAAACCCACCATCTCTTTGTAGGCCACGGTAACGGCCGCATAGAGAATCGGCATGGTCGCCAAAACTCCCACCACGCAACAGAGCAATCCAATAATATTCAAAAGGATGGCTGCAATGAAGAAGATCGTGAATCCAAAGTAATCGCTTTTCACCAGATCATGACTGGCCTGCATGGCTGGCCAGAAATCCATCTTCTTGTCAATGATGAACAGGTAGGTGAATTGATACATGGCCGCAATCACGAGGCCCGGGATGATGCAGAAGATTGTTCCTATGAACGTAAATACCATGATAATCAGGCTTGCCACCAAGGCTGCCACGAAAAAGTTAAATCCTTTAAAGAAATCGCCGAGC
This sequence comes from Terriglobia bacterium, assembly GCA_049685715.1. GTDB lineage: Bacteria > Acidobacteriota > Terriglobia > JAIQFV01 > JAIQFV01 > JAIQFV01. The sequence continues at coordinate 16,129 of JBAVHJ010000302.1, forward strand.
TCAAAGCGACCATAAAGGAGCTTCTTCGTACAGACAATACAAAACCCGGCGATCATCGGCCCTTGCAGAATGATCGGGACAAATCCATTCAGGAGGATAAAGAGCAGGCTCAACAACATGAACATGCCCAATTCTTCCTTGACCAGATGCCAGCCGGCGCCAATCCAGTGTCCGGTTTGTGCATGAACGCCCTGCGGTGGAACATACCGCGGCGGGGGTTGGAGTGGAGGCTGATAACCGGGGGGCATTCCGGGAGGAGGGGTACTGCCCGCTCCACCCGCCGACTGGGCTTGTCCGCATTTTTGACAAAACCGACTATTGGGTTCGATCTGTGCACCGCAGATTTGACAGAACATGGCAGCCTCCTTGAATAGAGATAGGTATTGGGTGTCGGGTACCAGGTGTCGGGCCCAATGAGTCCGACGAAAAAGATTTGAAAGAACAAGTCGGGCGGGTCATTCTATACACGTGGCCAGTCAGACGTCCATACACCCAGGTTGACTCGCTTTGATTTCTGTCCGCTGTACCCTTCGCTCCGGGTTCGATGATTTCTCTCGTGCCGCCTTCTCTCGGACACCCGGCACCTGGCGCCTTCCTCCCGTGCTTTAAGACCTCCGAATGAATTTGAACGCCTGTCAGAGCTGTCCTTAAAACAAACGTTCCTGGCGTTTCAGGTTTCCAAACGATCCCACATTCAACAGAGAAAACGAAAAGCGAAATTGCGTCTCATTGCGCAAGCCGATGTCAAACTGACGGTACTCCAGGGTCACCCCACAACAATCCCAGTTGTAGCCGAGCTGGACAACGCTATTCTGAACGGTGGACCGCTTCAAATCATAACTGATGGAGAAGGCAGCAGATACCCCGGGTTTGTTGAAATTGCCTACCCCGAACGTCGTCCGCAACTGGTTTGAGGCGATCGTCAGGGGATCATGTTGCCGTGTCAGAAAATAGGTGAGGGACAGAAAACGCCGGGGGTTCGAAACATTCGCGGTGACGCTGGAACTTCGGATCTGGTGGAACTGCGTGTCGTAATCCAACTGGAAGTCTCCACTCCACCCGTCACGGGGACTGAAGCGGAGCAGCGAGACAATCGGTGTAAAACGTCGAGGTCCATCGGAAAACGCGAAACCGGTTAGATCCTGCAAGGCATCAAACACATTGCGACGCCCCGGAACAATAGCGCCTCCCAAGGTGGGATCGAAAAAATATTTTTGCGAGATCTTCCAGCTGAGGAGTTCACGCGCTTGCTCCGAACCGGCACCCTCGTCGCGCCGCGCATAGATCCGGTTGGTAATGCCATACTCAATCTCGTTGGTATTGACGACCACGTCCCGCTCATCAAACCGGATGATCTGGTCAATGTCGCTTACCCCCCGGACCAGGCGGTAGGTCACTTCCGGTTCAATCACATGTTTGAAACGATCCCCAAACCACCCCCCCTTGTGTTCGTAAATGCGTTCCAGCCCCAGGCCTCTGAAGTCAAGACGAAGCTCCCCAGTGGTTCGGTTCAGCGCTTCCTGCAAAGCATTGGGGGAATGGAACCGGTTGCGGTAAACCGTTTCGCGAAATTCAAACGAAGGCGTGAAATATCTGCCGAAGTTTCCAGGGAGGGAGAAGGTAATCCGCGGAGCAAAATCGATTCGCTGGGTAATATTCGGCGTCGAAAACCCCGGATCCGCCCGGTGGATACCATCCACGGCGGAATCGAAGGAGAAGTATATCGGGAGATCTCTGACCTCGCGAGGCATCACGGAAAATTCGGCGGCGGGAAACCGGCGAAGGATCACGGCCCCCTGGTCAAAGAATGTCTCGTTCCGGTACGCGTCAAAATTCAAGCTGTACGAATCATCATTTCGCCCCACGAAGGCCTGCGACGTTTGGTCGGGCAACACAATGGCGTTGAATGAATCACCAAACACCTGGCGAAAGGTGAGGGAGCTGACGTAATTCATGTCGGCGACGGCGCGAAACCCATTGGCGAACACGTAGCTGGCCCCAACCTTGGCGCTCTGCCCGCCCTGGTTCTTTCGATCATTCACGTGAAAGCCAAAGACGTTGATGTAATTCGTATCGCTGGGGCGCGCGCGAAATTGCAGCTCTTCAGCCCAACCTCGCGCCGAAAAATATTCCCCCGTAAAGAGAAGGTCGGTGGAACGGTTCATGGCCCAATAGAAGGCGTCGCCAAGGGTCCGGCCTTTCTGGGTGGACGATCCCGTCGTCGGGATCAAAAAGCCGGTTTGTCGCTCGCGTTTGGTCACGGGCGCGGCCGCGTACGGGAAATAAAAGAGGGGGAGGCCTTTGATTTTAAAAGTGGCATGCCGGAAAAAAACAGACTTTTCGACGTTGATGACCGCGCTCTGGGTGTGGAAAGACCACTTCGGGACTTCTCCCTTGCAGGCCGTCACCATCCCGTCAATGATCTTGTACTTGTCCTCGCCGATCTTGTGAATCTCGGCGCCCTCAAAATAAAAATTCGGGGTCGCTTTTCCCTTGGCGTCATAAACGACGCCGGTCTTTGAGACAACATTCATCTTCAGGCGGGAACCGGTAATGGTCTCCACTTCTCGTTCAAAGCGAACGCCGCCGGTGGCTTCCACGTCGCCGGTTTCATCATCATACGTCATCTCATCCGCAAAGAATTTCATGTCGCGGTAAACGATTTCCGCCGTCCCCCGCAACAGGTACTTGTGCTTCTCAGTCTGTTCCTGATGCACCGCCCGGATGGTCAGGATATCCTCACCCACCAAAAGCTGAACCGGGGAACTCGAGACCTCAGCTTTGGCCGTCGAGGTTTCCTGGGCCCTCCCGGCTTGGCCCCCCAGACCGCAGAGGAGGGACAGGGAAAGATAAATCACGGAAGCAATCGAATTCGGGGGGTATCGCCCTGGCGAATGAACCGGATTAGAGGGAGGAGTTTTCGTGAGCAATGTCAGTCTGGTCCACACGCGGCTAGGCCCGGTTAGAATCTAAAGCGGGACGAACTCAATCGGAGGTTCAACGTTTCGCAGTTGACCGCCTTCCCCACTCGAAGAGCCGGGGAAAGATTGGGACGATCGTCTCGACGGATTATTCTTTAACTCTCACCCGTTTCCAATGCGCCGCTAAGTTAGCATGACTGACAGGGCTTTTCAACCGCATTTCCGCCTTGTCAGCGGCCCTCTTCATAGGCGCTGGCGAGCGAGAGGGAGCTTCCGTTTCAGGACAATGTTCCGCCCGTTTCAGCACGACGCTGATCCCGGATGGGTTGTTTGATTCACCGCCAATTATCCTGTAGAATCGCGCGAGTCGAGTTCCATGAAACCCTGCCTCGCGATGAGACCCGGTCTCTGAAACTTTGGATCACCATATCCCGGGTTCGAGGTGGCGAGGATCACGTAGACCAGTGGCCAACATTGTTCAATGTCCCCAATGCGGTTTTCTTGAGTATGACGAACACTCCGGATGTGCGGTCTGCGGATTTCAATCGCATGCTGCGCTGAAGACGGGTCACCCCGCATTTAAACCAAAGGACCCCAAGTTCATTGAATTCCCTTCTCGACATCGGGAAGCCGGCCTGCCTTTATTTGATGATCCGGACGCCGCGAAAAGAAACTCGGTTCCCGCGCCTGCACTCCTGTGGCGCGAGGAGCT